>DMTA01000201.1 GCA_003454835.1 Achromobacter sp.
CACGTCGGGCAGCACCGGCGATCCGAAAGGCGTGCAGATCGGCCGCGAAAGCGTCGGCCTGCTTGGCGACTGGATGCTTGGCAGCTTTGGCCTGGGTGAGGCGCCCGTCTTCATGAACCAGGCGCCGTTCAGTTTTGACCTGTCGATGTACGAGGTCTTCGCAACGCTGGCGTCCGGCGGCAGCTGCGTGCTCAACGCGCGCGAACAGATCGCCGCGCCCGGTCCGTGGATGGAACGGCTGGCCGGCCACGGCATCACGGTGTGGGTGTCCACGCCGTCGTTCGCCCACCAGCAACTGGCCAACCGCGACTTCTCGCCCGCCACGCTGCCGACGCTTCGCACGTTCCTCTTCTGCGGCGAGCCGCTGCCGGCGGCGCTCGCAAAGAAGCTGCGCCAGCGCTTTCCCAACGCGTCCATCCTGAACACCTACGGCCCGACCGAAGCGACGGTGGCCACCACCTGGATCGAGGTCACCGACGCCGTGCTGGCGGCGCACGACCCGCTGCCGGTCGGACATGCCAAGCCGGATAGCGTGCTGCTGGTGGACGAGGGCGAGATCTGCATCGTGGGCGACCACGTCATGCGCGGGTATCTCAACCGCGCCGACCTGAACGCGGCCAAGCTCTACACCTATGACGACGGCCGCCGCGCGTTCCGCACGGGTGACCTGGGTCTGATGGAAGAGGGCGGGCTGCTGTTCTGCCGCGGCCGGATGGACGACCAGATCAAGCTCAACGGCTATCGCATCGAACTGGCCGAGATCGACGAGGCGCTGCATGGCCTGCCGGATGTCGAGGCCAGCGCCTGCGCGGTGCTGCGGCGGCCCGACGGCACCGCGGTGCGGCTGATCGGCTTCGTGACGGGGGCAAAGGCGGCGACGCAGGAAGCGTCGCTGCTTGCGCCGGAGGCGTTGTCCGGCTGGAAGGAGCGGCTGGCCGAGCGCCTGCCTCCGTACATGGTGCCCTCAGAGCTGGTTGCCTGCCCGGCGCTGCCCATGTCGAACAACCACAAGATCGATCGCAAGAAGCTGATCGAGATCTACAGCGCCATTCCGGTCTAGCGCAAGACGCCGCCGGCCGGATGGACCAGCGCCCCGCTGCTGGGGGCGCTGTGCAAAGCAATGGTGCGGCGGGCGATTACACGCCCATCATGCCGTAGCTCAGGCGAGCCAGGACCATCAACAGGATCTGCGCCGCCACTAGCAGGATCAGCGGCGAGAAGTCGATCGAGGTGCGCGGCAGGATGCGGCGGATGGGATCGAGCAACGGCGCGGTCAGCGACTGCAGCAGCGGCATCATGGGCGCCATCGGGTTGACCCACGACAGCACGGCCTGGATCAGCGTCAGCCAGACCACCAGGTTCAATGCCCATTTCGCGGTCATGATGAGCGCCGAACCCATTACCTTGGGCAGCAGCGCGGCAGGGATCAGCGCGCCGATGGCCACCAGCCACAACAGCACCAGATAGACCAGCGCCGACAGCCACGCGCACACCAGGCTGGTCCAATCGATCTTGTTGCCAGCGGGAATGATCTTGCGCAGCGGCATCACGAGCCAGTTGGTTGCGCCATAGATTGCGCGCGCCAGCGGATTGAAGGGATGCAGCCGTATCGCATGCATCCAGGCGCGGGCAATCAGTGCCGCGCCGAACAGCGTGAACACGATTTCGAGAAGGAAGCGGAAGATTTCACCGAGCATGGACGCGATCACCCCAAAAAAGAGGAGTCAATTGTCGCACGGCCAGACGTAAAAATTGCGTACGGTCCTAGTGCTTCAGGCCCAGTGCAAGGGTCAGCCATATGGATGGCATTACGCGGGGAAAACAAAAAAGCCGCCCGGTAAATACCAGGCGGCTCTGACGAAGCTAACGCTTCGGCGCGTCCGGATTAGGGACGGCCACCCGTCGGGAACGGCCACGACGCGGCGGGGTTCAGCGCGGTCTTCGCGCCCGGGGCAGCAGCCGTGGTCGGCGGCGTGGCGGGCTTCTTCGGAGCGGCTTTCTTCGCAGCGGGCTTCTTGGCGGCGGCAGGCTTCTTTGCGGCGGCAGCCGGCTTGGAAGCAGGCGCCTTCTTGGCGGCGGGAGCCTTCTTGGCAGCCGGGGCCTTCTTGGCTACGGCCTTCTTGGCAACCGCTTTCTTGGCGGCCGGGGCCTTCTTGGCAGCAGCCTTCTTGGCTACGGCTTTCTTGGCGGCCGGGGCCTTCTTGGCGACAGCCTTCTTGGCAACCGCTTTCTTGGCGACAGCCTTCTTGGCGACAGCCTTCTTGGCTACGGCCTTCTTGGCCACAGCCTTCTTGGCGACGGCCTTCTTGGCTACAGCCTTCTTGGCAACGGCCTTCTTGGCGACAGCCTTCTTGGCAACAGCCTTCTTGGCGGCCGGAGCCTTCTTCGCGACGGCCTTCTTGGCGACTGCCTTCTTGGCAACGGCCTTCTTGGCGGCCGGCGCCTTCTTGGCGGCAACCTTCTTCACGGCCGGCTTCTTGGCGGCTGCGACTTTCTTTACTGCGACTTTCTTGACGGCAGCTTTCTTGGCCGGAGCGGCCTTCTTTGCTGCTGCCTTCTTGGCGGCGGGTTTTTTCACCGCTGCTTTCTTGACGGCTTTCTTGGCTGTTGCCATGGTCATGCTCCTTAGGTTCAGGGGTCCCAGAACTTAAACCCGTGCCCCGACCCGCCAATTGGCGGACCGTGCCCGGGCTATTCATCGGCGCATGCCGCTGTTCTGTGCGAGCAACAGCTACTACGGTTTGCGCTAATGAATTCGGCACAGCCATTTGATATGGCCCCCGCTCCTTTGGCGCGAGCCATTTCAAATGGCGCCGGCAGGCAGCCTGTCCACAGGCCGCCGACCGCTTGTTCTACGTGTTCGAAGACACCCTGACCAAGGAGATTGCCATCAAGCCTGTCGCGAACGCGACGCCCATCCGATAGAAGAGGGCGTGCCCGCGCCGGGCTCGATGGCGTACTGCATTACTCCCAGCTCAGCGTGCCACCGGTTTGGTATTCGATCACGCGAGTTTCAAAAAAGTTGCGTTCCTTTTTAAGGTCGATCATTTCCGCCATCCACGGGAAGGGATTTTCTTCCTGCGGGTACAGAGGTTCGATACCGATCTGCTGGCAACGACGGTTGGCGATGAAGCGCAGGTAGGATTTGAACATGGGTGCGTTCAAGCCCAACACGCCGCGCGGCATCGTGTCTTCGGCGTAAGCGTATTCGAGTTCGACCGCTTTGCGGAAGAGTTCTCGAATTTCTTCGCGGAATTCCGGCGTCCAGAGATGCGGATTTTCCAGTTTGACGGTGTTGATCAGATCGATGCCGAAGTTGCAGTGCATGGATTCATCGCGAAGGATGTACATGTACTGCTCGGCAGCGCCGGTCATCTTGTTCTGGCGGCCTAGCGCCAGGATCTGCGTGAAGCCAACGTAGAAGAACAGGCCTTCCATGAGGCAAGCGAAAACGATCAGCGACTTCAGCAGCGTCTGGTCGGCTTCGGGCGTGCCCGTCTTGAAGTTGGGATCAGCGATCGCGTCGATGAACGGGATCAGGAACTCGTCTTTTGCCCGGATGGACGGCACTTCGTTATAAGCGTTGAAGATCTCGGCTTCGTCCAGATCCAGGCTTTCGACGATGTATTGATAGGCGTGCGTGTGAATGGCTTCTTCGAAGGCCTGGCGCAGCAGGAACTGGCGGCATTCGGGAGCCGTGATGTGGCGGTAGGTGCCCAGCACGATGTTGTTGGCGGCCAGCGAGTCGGCGGTCACGAAGAAGCCGAGGTTGCGCTTGACGATGCGGCGCTCGTCCTCGGTGAGCCCGTTCGGGTTCTTCCAGAGGGCGATGTCGCGCGACATGTTGATCTCTTGCGGCATCCAATGGTTGGCGCAAGTGGCCAGGTACTTCTCCCACGCCCACTTGTACTTGAAAGGCACAAGCTGGTTGACGTCGGTCTGGCCATTGATGATGCGCTTGTCGGCAACCTTCACGCGCTGCGAGGTGGCGGAACCGCTGGCGGCCAGGCCGGCCGCGTGTTCAGGCGCGGCGGGCGTAGGCATGGCGGTGTCGCCGAAAACACCCGTCGCCGCCCGGACTTCCGGGGCAGCCTGACCGCCCGCCGCGGGCGCGGCAGGTTGTGCAGGTTGCGTGGCGGTGGTGTCGTCGTCCCAATTAATCATGATTCATTCTCCGGAGGCGGTTATTGGCAGGCTTCGCACTCTTCGAAGCCGGGGTCGCCCGGCCGCATGGTGCAAACCGCTCCGAGAACTTCGGGTTCCGGCAAAACAGGTGCTGCGCCCATGGCCGAAGCCGTGGACTGGCCGCTGGCGCTGACAGCGTTCAGTTCGCCGCCGCGTCCGGTGGACTTCTCGGCGCTGGTGGCGCCAAGGGTACGCAGGTAGTACGTGGTCTTCAGGCCACGCGTCCATGCCAGCTTGTAGGTGTCGTCCAGTTTCTTGCCCGATGCGCCGGCCATGTAGATGTTCAGCGACTGGGCTTGATCGATCCACTTCTGGCGACGCGACGCGCATTCAACCAGCCAGCTCGGTTCGACTTCGAACGCGGTGGCGTAGAGTTCGCGGAGTTCGGAAGGAACGCGATCGATGCGGGACAGGCTGCCGTCGAAGTACTTGAGGTCGGCGACCATGACTTCGTCCCAGAGACCGAGTTTCTTCAGGTCACGCACGAGGTAATCGTTAACGACCGTGAACTCGCCGGAGAGATTCGATTTGACGTACAAGTTCTGGAAAGTGGGTTCGATGCACGCAGATACGCCAATGATATTGGAAATAGTGGCGGTTGGGGCGATTGCGATGCAATTGGAGTTGCGCATGCCGTGTTCTTTGATGCGCGTGCGCAACGTATCCCAATCGAGCGTGCTCGATTCATCAACCTCAACGTGACCACCACGTTCGTCACGCAGCATCTTCAACGTGTCTTGCGGCAAGATGCCACGCGACCACAGCGAGCCTTCATACGATTGATAGCGGCCGCGTTCTTCAGCGAGCAGGCTCGACGCGAAGTACGCGTGATAGCACACCGCTTCCATCGAACGGTCCGCGAATTCAACAGCGGCTTGCGATGCGTACGGCACGCGCATCATCTGCAGGCAATCCTGGAAGCCCATGATGCCCATGCCCACCGGACGATGGCGCGCGTTGGAATTGCGGGCCTTCTCGACGGCGTAGTAGTTGATGTCGATCACGTTGTCGAGCATGCGCATGGCGATGCTGACCGTGCGCTTGATCTTGTCGTGGTCCAGTTCGAAACCGCCGCCGGCAGCGGGCTTCATGTGTGCGACCAGGTTCACGGAACCCAGATTGCAAACCGCGATTTCGGATTCGTTGGTGTTCAGCGTGATCTCGGTGCACAGGTTCGAGCTGTGGACGACGCCCACGTGCTGCTGCGGCGAACGGATGTTGCACGGATCCTTGAACGTGATCCACGGGTGGCCGGTTTCGAACAGCATCGACAGCATCTTGCGCCACAGCGTCAGCGCCGGCATCTTCTTGAACAGCTTCAGTTCACCGCTGGCGACGCGGGCTTCGTAGCCCACGTAGGCTTCTTCGAACGCGCGGCCGTACTTGTCGTGCAGGTCGGGGCAGTCGGACGGCGAGAACAGCGTCCACTCGCCGCCTTCCATGACGCGCTTCATGAACAGGTCGGGAATCCAGTTCGCCGTGTTCATGTCGTGCGTGCGACGGCGTTCGTCGCCGGTGTTCTTGCGCAGTTCCAGGAATTCTTCGATGTCCAGGTGCCACGACTCGAGGTACGTGCAGACCGCACCCTTGCGCTTGCCACCCTGGTTCACGGCGACAGCCGTGTCGTTGACGACCTTCAGGAACGGCACGACGCCCTGGCTTTCGCCGTTGGTGCCCTTGATGTGGCTGCGCAGCGCGCGAACCGGGGTCCAGTCATTGCCCAAGCCGCCGGCATACTTGGCCAGCAGCGCGTTTTCCTTGATGGCGTCGTAGATGCCTTCCAGGTCGTCGGAGACGGTGGTGAGGTAGCACGACGACAGCTGCGAGTGCAGCGTGCCCGAGTTGAACAGCGTCGGCGTCGAGCTCATGAAGTCGAACGAGGAAAGGATCTCGTAGAACTCGATGGCGCGCGTTTCGCGGTCGGTCTCGCGCAGCGCCAGGCCCATGGCCACGCGCATGAAGAAGACCTGCGGCAGTTCGATGCGGGTGCCGCGGATGTGCAGGAAGTAGCGGTCGTACAGGGTCTGCAGGCCGAGGTAGCCGAATTGCAGATCACGCTTGGCGTTCAGCGCCTTGCCCAGTTTCGTCAGGTCATAGTTGGCCAGTTCGGGCGACAGCAGGCCGCCTTCGATGCCGCGGGCAATGAACGTGGGGAAGTATTCGGCGTAACGCGCGCCCATGCCGTCTTGCGAGACTTCTTCGCCCAGCACTTCCTTGCGGATCGTGTGCAGCAGCAGACGGGCGGTGACCTGGCTGTAGGCCGGATCCTTTTCGACCAGCGCGCGCGCGGACAGGATGGCGGACTTGAAGACTTCGTCGACGGGGATGCCGTCGTACAGGTTCTTGACCGTTTCCTTCAGGATGGCTTCGGCGTCGATGAATTCAGACAGGCCTTCGCCGGCGGCGACGATGGTGGCGCGCAGTTCGGCGACGTCCAGCGGACGGCGCACAC
Source organism: Achromobacter sp. (assembly GCA_003454835.1). Classification (GTDB taxonomy): domain Bacteria; phylum Pseudomonadota; class Gammaproteobacteria; order Burkholderiales; family Burkholderiaceae_B; genus Achromobacter. Next base: position 6,638 of record DMTA01000201.1, read on the forward strand.
CGCCGTCAGTGACGTTCAGCACGTGTTCCTGCGGTGCGGCGGCGGCCTTCTGCTGGCCTTCGGCGGCAGCAGCGGCGGCGCGTTCCTGCGTGCGCTTTTCACGGTACAGGACATAGGCGCGCGCGACGTCATGCTCGCCAGAGCGCATCAGCGCCAGTTCGACCTGGTCCTGGATGTCTTCAATATGGAAGGTGCCGCCGTTGGGGCGGTTGCGAACCAGCGCGTTGACGGCCTGGCCAGTCAGCGTTTCGACGAGTTCGCGCACTCGGGCGGATGCGGCGCCTTGGCCGCCATTGACGGCCAGGAAGGCCTTGGTCATGGCAATGGCGATCTTGCTGGGCTCAAAGCCAACCACCGAGCCATTGCGGCGGATGATGTTGTAGCTGGCCCATTTGCCGCTATTGGCGTCGGCGGGAGAGTCTGTTTGGGAGGGCGGCACGGCCGAAGGCCGGGTCACAGAGGCGATCGTAGTCTGCATGGAAGCTCCTGTGCGAAAAAGCGCGTAGATAACGGCATGACGGCGTCATGTCGGGTCAAAATTGGATCTTGTAATGGGGGTCGCAACGTCCGGACAGGCTAGTCCGTAAGGCGTGGCCGGCGGGAATCCGCGCTTGGGCGACCACAAGATGTAGTGTAGCACCCCTCGTTGGCCACTAATTCTAGTGATCGAGGTTTACAGGGACAAGAAGAAGATAAGACGAATCCCACAAAAGATTGTAACCAAATGCACTAGGCGCGCCCCGCAAGGCGCGCCCAGGTCAGTGACCACTCAGACCGGCTATTTACGCGGTTTTCCGCAAGGGGATGGCGTGCGAGGCCGGTGCTGTATAGCTCTGCAAGTGTCGGGTCAACTCGGTCCGATACTTGTCGACATTCGCGGCCTTCACGTGGCCAAAACCGCGAATGTTTTCTGCCAGGGCGGCGATTGTAGCCGCTTGCGCGAGGTTGTCCGAGGTCAACCCTGCAACGAGCTGGTCTATGGTCTGGCGGTACTCCTGGACCAGCGCCCGTTCCATCTTGCGCTCGGCCGTGTGGCCGAACGGATCGAACCACGTGCCGCGCAGGCCCTTCAAACGCGTCAGCAATTTCAGTGCCGACATCGTGCGCGGACCCAGCGTCATCTTGCGCGGCACGCCGGTGCGGGGATCCTTGCGCGCGAAGATCGGCGGGGCCATGTGAAAGCGCAGGCTGTACTCGCCCTCGAACTGTCCCTCGAGCTGCGACTTGAACGCGTCGCCGGTGTAGAGGCGTGCCACCTCATATTCGTCCTTGTAGGCCATGAGCTTGTACAGGCCGCGCGCCACCGCCATCGCCAGCCGGGGCGACTTGGCGTCCGGCGCCAATTCACGCTCGCGCGCCGCGACGGCGTCGACGACCTCCCGGTAGGCGCGGGCATAGGCGGCGTCCTGATACGCCGTCAGGTCTTCGACGCGGCGCGCCACGGCACGTTCAAACGTTTCGGGGA
>DMTA01000004.1 GCA_003454835.1 Achromobacter sp.
GGCGCCATCGGCAGCCCGCAGCGCGCCGCCGACGCCGAACGCCTGCACGCCCTGCTGCTCGACTCAAGGAAGCAACCATGACCTATCTCGTCCTTCACATCGTGCATCTGTTCGCAGCGTTGATCTTCATCGGCACCGTGATCTTCGAAGTGCTGTTCCTGGAACCCGTCGCCAGACGCCTGCCCGCCGACGTGCGCCGTGCGTTGTCGCAGCAACTGGCCCCGCGCGTGCGCCGCGTGATGCCTTGGGTCCTGGTTGTCCTCTACGCCTGCGGGCTGGGCATGGCCTGGCACTACCGCGCAGTGCTCGCCAGCCCCGGCAGCTCGGCCTTCGCCGCCTTGCTGCTCTTGAAGATGGCGCTCGCCGGCAGCGTGTTGCTGCACGTCATCACGGCGATGACGCTGGCGCGCCGCCAACGGCTCAATGCCGTGATCCGCTCACGCGTGCATCTGAGCGTCTTCTGTCACATGGCCGGCATCGTGCTGCTGGCCAAGACCATGTTTCACATTTCCTGGTAACGCCCAGGCCCGTTCTTCGTGGAATCCAACTGATGTCTACCCCTGTCCTGCGCCAGCTCGCATCCACCCTCACCCTGAGCGCCCTCGGGCTGTCTGCCGCCGTGGCGCAAGAGGCGCCGTCGCTGCCCCCCGTGGTCGTTTCGGGCGCTGCCATCCCCAACGCGCTCGAACCCAGCGTGCAACGCACGCAGGCCGAACTGCAGGCCGTACCCGGCGGCACCAACCTGATCCAGCCGCAACAGGCCGTGCGCCTGATCACCCTGCGTGACGCGCTGGATTACCAGCCCGGCGTGATCGTGCAGGAATTCTTTGGCGGCCTGGACCAGCCGCGCCTGAACATCCGCGGCTCCGGCATCCAGAGCAACCCGCTGTCGCGCGGCATCCTGCTGATGCAGGACGGTCTGCCGCTCAATGACGCGGACGGCTCCTTCATCATCAGCCTGCTGGAGCCGCGCAACGCCGGCATCATCACCGTGCGGCGCGGCGCGAACGCGCTGGCCCCCGGCGCCAGCACGCTGGGCGGCGAGGTCGACTTCCAGTCGCTCACCGGCACGCAGGGCGACTTCATCCGGCTGGGCGGCGGCAGCTTCGGCATGCGCAGCGTCACGCTGGCCAAGGGCTTTCAGGACGACCGCTTCGACGGCCGCTTCGCCTTCGGCTACGACAAGTCGGACGGCTACCGCCATCACTCCTCGTCGGAACGCACCAGCTTCCAGGGCAACGTGGGGTTCCGCCGCGGCCTGTTCGAGAACCGCACCTATCTTTCGTACACGGACCTGAAGTTCGACATTCCCCAGCCGATCTCCAAGGCGCGCATGTATGAGGATCCGCGCAGCGTGCTGGGCGACGGCAACTCGCCGCAGGACATTGCCAACAACGTCTACAACCGCGATCCGCATCGCGACACCAACCAGTTCCGCCTGGCCAACCGCAGCTTCTGGGGCACCGAGGCCTTCAACCAGACCGCCGGCGTCTACTGGCAGCACACCAACGACGATTTCACCAATCCCCAAGTCGCCAACGTGACCGACAGCGAAACCTATGGCGTTGCCTGGCAACTGAACGGCAAGATCGGCACGGTGGACTACCGCGCCGGGCTGGACTGGCAGCGCAGCAACATGGACCGCGACCTGTACGCGATCCGCCCCTCCGACGGCCGGCGCCTGCAACGCTTTGGCAACTATGACCTGCGCGCCGAAAACCGCAGCGCGATGGTGGGCGTGGACTGGCACCTGACGCCGCAGTTCAGCGTGGTGGGCGACGTCAAATACACCGTCGCCGTGCGCGATGCGCACGAACGCAACAGCGGCAAGACGCTGGACCAGGACTGGCGCTACGCCACGCCAAAGCTGGGCGTGATCTGGCAGCCGGCCGCATCGCAACGCTGGTATGCCAACGTCAGCCGCAGCAATGAGGTCCCGACATTCTGGGAAATCGTCAACGGCGAAGTCGCCGCCCCGATGAACCCGGCCACCGCCAGCACGTCCATGAGCAAGCTGGACCTGCAACGCGCGCTCACGTATGAAGTCGGCGGGGACGGCGCCTTCACGGTCGCCGGCCGTGACCAGCACTGGAGCGTGTCGCTGTACCGCAGCAACGTCGACGACGAGCTGATGTCGGTCACCAACGAAAACGGCACGCCCGCCGGCACCTACAACTACAACGGCCGCACGCGCCACCAGGGCATTGAGGCGGGCCTTTCCGGCACGCTGCCCTCGCCCGGCGAAGGCATGCTCGACTACCGCATCGCCTACACCCTCAGCGACTTCCGCTTCCGCAACGGCCAGTACCAGGGCAACCGCATCGCCGGCGTGCCGCGCCATCTGCTGAGCGCGGAAGTCATGTACCGCATCGGCGGCTGGCGCTTCGGACCCAACGTGCGCTGGTTCATGAGCGACACGGAGACCAACCACGCCAACGCGCCCGGCACGCAGCAGGAAGCCTACGCGCTGCTCGGATTCAAGATCGCCTACGAGCACGACGCGCACTGGAGCGGCTACGTCACCGCCGACAACCTCACCGACAAGACCTACGCCAGCAGCTACGCCATCCGCAACACCGCCACGCCCGCCATGCCCATCTTCCTGCCGGGCAATGGCCGCGCGTTCAGCGCGGGCGTGGCGTACAAGTTCTGACTGCGCCCCGTTTGCCTTAGAACTCCGTGCTCACGGACAACAGCACCGTCAGCGGCGCGCCGACCGTCAGGCCTTCGCGCGCCGCGGACTGCCAGTAGTTCTTGTTCAGCACGTTCTCGACCATCGCGCGGATGACGACGGGCTTGCCATTGGCGTTGAACGCGTAGCGCGCGCCGACGTCAAAGCGCGTCCAGCCCGGAATCTCCTGCGTGTTGGCGACGTCGACGATCTGCGAGCTGGTGCGCAGCATCCGCGCGGTCAGCGTGAGGCCCGGCACGAACGGCGTGTCCCACTCGGCCGCCGCGTTGAACTGCAGGCGCGGCACGGCGGGTGCGCGGTTGCCGTCGTTGACGCCGCCCTCGGTACGCGTCAGGCGCGCATCGGTGTAGGCCACGCCGCCCAAGAGGCGCACGCCATGCGTCGGCTCGCCCTGCACCAGGAACTCCAGCCCGCGGTTACGCTGCTTGCCATTGGACACGTAGCGCAGGCTGGCAGGATCCAGATAGCTGCTGGGACGCTCGATCTGAAAGGCGCTGAGCGTCGTTTCAAACTGGCCGAAATCGTACTTGGCGCCCACTTCGAACTGCTTGGAGATTTCGGGGGCAAACACTTCGCCCGCGTTGATGGCGCCTTCGGGCGCCGTTCCGCCCTGGCTCAGACCTTCGATGTAATTGCCGTAAAGCGACAGGCGGTCGGTGGGCTTGACGGTCAGCGCGAAGGCCGGCGTGACGGCGGACTCGTTGTAGTTCGACGTCTGGCGACCGGTCATCGCGTCGAAGTTGGTCGATTCCACGCGCTGATGCCGTACGCCCGCGATGAATTGCACGCGGTCGTCAGCCATCGATATCGTGTCGGCCAGCGCAATGCTGACCAGCCGCGAATCGCTGGCCCGCGGCAGATCCGACGGCCGCGCGATGTTCGGCTTGGGCAGATCCGCGGGGTTGTAGATGTTGGAGAACACCGTGCTGGACCGGATCCGCGCCGCCGAATAGTCGATGTCCAGCACGCTGGCGCTCAGCGCCGGCTCATGCTTGAGCGGGCCGGTCTGCAAGCGCCCCCGCACCCCGATCTCGCCCGTCTTGCTCAGCAGCGACTCGTTCAGCCGCGCCGGCACCGCGCCGATGTCGCCGGCTTCGTGCAGCATCAGCCAGCTCGTCTGCATGCTTTCAAAGTCGTGCTGGCGCGCGCCGATGGCGCCGTACACGGTCCAGTCCGGCGACACGTCGTACTCGGCGCGCAGCGCGCCCGACCATTCCTTGGTTTTCCAGTAGGTCCACGACGGAAAGAAATTGCGGCGCGCGTCAGGCGCCCGGCCGATGTCCGTGCCCGAGGGCGGCGGAAACAGCAGGCCGCTACGCGCATCGGTGGTGCGGTTCTGATAATTGATGTCGCCTTCCACGCGCAGCCGCTCGCCCTGGTAGTCCAGGCCCAACGCCACGGCGCCCAGGTCCTCCTTCGCACCGTCCATCGGCAGGTCGCCGCCGCTGCCCGCCACATTCAGGCGCACGCCCCATTCCTGGCTGTCGCCATAGCGGCGCGACAGGTCGGCGTGCGCGCCGAACTGGCTGTCGCCGATGTACGACACGGTGAAGCGGTTAAGCGGATCGGCGCCCGCGCGCTTGGGCACCAGGTTGATCGAGCCACCCACGGAACCATAGGGCGCCATGCCGTTCAGCAAGGCATTGGGGCCGCGCAGCACTTCCACGCGCTCCACGCCGATCAGCGAACTCGAATTGCGCGGCGACACGCCGTACAGGCCGTTGAACGACACGTCGTAATTGAACAGCGTGAACCCGCGGATATTGAACTCGTCCCGGCCCGCGCCGCGCGAATAGGTATTGCGCACGGTCGGGTCATTGACCAGCACGTCGCCGATGTTCTGCGCCTGCTGGTCCTCGATCAGCTTGGCGGTGTACTGCGTGGCGCTGAACGGCGTGCTCATGTCGTCGCGGTCGCCCAACAGGCCCAGACGCCCGCCGCGCGCCACCTGGCCG
>DMTA01000106.1 GCA_003454835.1 Achromobacter sp.
AAGCCGGGATCGCCGGAAATGAACAGTAGCGGTGGTGCATCCGGCAGTTCAGCCAGCAAGGCGGGGTAGTTCGGGTCGTCCCAGCAGAGCAGATGCCGGTCCGGCTGCTCCATCCAGGCAAGGGCGGCACTGGCACGCTCGCGGATGTCGGCGCTGCGTCGTGGCTCGGCACAACTGGCCGGCAATCCCAGCGACCGCCAGGCACTGGCCGGCGCGCTCAACGCCGACGCGGCATCGGGAAAGGCGCTCAGCAACTTGCGCAGGCGGCGTGGGCCGAGTTCGGGCAATAGATGCAGACGCAGCCGGGCTTCCAGCTCGGCAGGGGAAATGGCAGGCATGGCGAACACTCCTTGTCTCTTTGCACCGCATCCGTGCGGTGCTGTCGCAGCATGAAAAAGCCCCGCATTCGCAGGGCTCTCTTGTTTCAGGGGTTACGGACCTTGTCGCTCACCGCCAGTGAGCGGGTGGCCTGCAGTATCAGGCCGTAGCTGAGCTTGTCGTATGTGCGGAACACCATCAGCAGGCCGGAACGCTCGTCCGGAATCTTCACGTTCTCACCCGTCACGCGGTCACGTACGGTTTCGCCGGTCTTGTAGACTGCCAGCACGTTGCCGTCCTTCAGGCCGTCGCGAGCGCCCTTGTTCAGGGTGACCACGTCAAACTGGCCGATCTGGGTAACGCCGCGCGGTACATCGAGAATCACACCGTCCACCTCCGTCTCAGGCGAGCTGGGCATGAACGTCGAGTTGACCGCACGCTCCTCGCTGGGGAACAGACGATCGCCGATGCGCGCTTCCTGGGTGGTACGGGTCAGGTGCATGGTGGCGATGTCGCCTTCAACCTCGACGATGTCCACGGTGCCGATGTCATCGGCGTTGATACCGAGAAATTCGCCGGTTTCCGGATCGACGTAGGTCTTGCCCTGGCGGAAGATGCCGTACGCCGGCATGTCTTCTTCGAAACTGCCGCGGCCGTAGATGCGGTCGCCCGCGCCGCTGACCACCCGCTCGGCGTTGCCGGCGACGATGTAGGGCGCACCCTGGAACTGCTCGGCGGTGTCGATGATGCGGTTGCTCAGCAGGAAGCTGTTGATCGCTTCCAGCGGAATGGTCGGGATCGCTTCGGCCATCGGCGTGGTGCGAACGGTCGGCGACAGTTTGATGGTGCCGCGCGAGGCGCCGCGGTCGAGCACCAGACGCGGCTGGCCGTCGACGTAGACCAGACTCAGGGTGTCACCGGGATAGATCAGATGAGGGTTGGCAATCTGCGGGTTGGCATGCCACAGCTCCGGCCATTTCCATGGCTCGCGGAGGAAGCGGCCGGAAATGTCCCAGAGTGTGTCGCCCTTCACCACCGTATAACGCTCCGGATGGTTGTCCTTGAGCTGCACCGCGGCCTGGGCGAGCCCGCCGACGGCCACCAGCAGCAGGGCGAGTAGTGATTTCCTCATGTGGTGAATCCCTTTATTATGTGCCTTCACGTAAAGCGCCCTAGCGCCGCGGAACCCTTTTGGATCGCGGCATTAAGCCGTTTTCCATGCTGCTCGGCATCTTAGCAGCGGCTTTTGACTTTATTCCATAAGTGCATCACAAACGCATATGGCCATTCTGAACATCCTTGAATTTCCCGATCCGCGGCTGCGCACCATCGCCAAACCGGTGGATGTGGTCGATGACGAGATCCGTCAGCTGATCGACGACATGTTCGAGACCATGTACGAGGCTCCAGGCATCGGCCTGGCCGCGACGCAGGTCAATGTGCACAAGCGCGTGGTGGTGATGGACCTGTCCGAAGACCGGTCCGAGCCGCGAGTCTTCATCAATCCCGAATTCGAATCGCTGACCGACGAGATGGACCAGTACCAGGAAGGCTGCCTGTCGGTACCGGGCTTCTACGAGAACGTCGACCGTCCGCAGAAAGTGCGGATCAAGGCGCTGGATCGTGACGGCAAACCCTACGAGATGGTCGCCGAAGGCCTGCTCGCGGTGTGCATCCAGCACGAATGCGATCACCTCAACGGCAAACTGTTTGTCGACTATCTCTCCAGCCTCAAGCGCGACCGGATCAAGAAGAAGCTGGAAAAGATCCATCGCCAGCAGGCTTGATCATTCCCGAATCCCGAAGGCTTGCTACGCAAGCCTTTTTTGTTAGCGAGCCCTCATGACCCAGCCCTTGCGCATCGTTTTCGCCGGCACCCCGGAATTCGCCGCTCAGCATCTGCAAGCCCTGCTCGACGCGGGCAAATCGATCGTTGCCGTCTACACCCAGCCGGATCGCCCCGCAGGCCGCGGCCAGAAGCTGATGCCCAGCCCGGTCAAGCAGCTCGCCGTGCAGCACGACATTCCGGTATTCCAGCCGCAGACGCTGCGTGACCCGGCGGCGCAGACGGAATTGGCGGACCTGCAGGCGGACCTGATGGTGGTGGTCGCCTACGGCCTGATCCTGCCGCAGGCGGTGCTCGACCTGCCGCGCCTGGGCTGCATCAACAGCCATGCCTCGCTGTTGCCGCGCTGGCGTGGTGCCGCGCCGATCCAACGTGCGATCGAAGCCGGTGACAGCGAATCCGGCGTCACCGTGATGCAGATGGAAGCGGGCCTGGACACCGGTCCGATGCTGCTCAAGGTCAGCACGCCGATCACTGACGACGACACCGGCGGCACGCTGCACGACCGTCTCGCCATTCTCGGCGCGCAGGCGGTGGTGCAGGCGATCGACGCCCTGGCCGACGGCGCGCTGACAGGGGATGTGCAGGACGATAGCCTCGCCACCTATGCGCACAAGCTGAGCAAGGACGAGGCGCGCATCGACTGGACTCGCCCGGCCGTCGAGCTGGAGCGGCTGATCCGTGCCTTCAACCCCTGGCCGATCTGCCACAGCACGCTGAATGGCGAAACGCTGAAGATTCACGCGGCACGCCTCGGCGAAGGCCAGGGCGAGCCCGGACGCATTCTCGAAGCGAGCAAGGAAGGGCTGACCGTTGCCTGCGGTGAAGGCGCATTGTCGCTGACTCGTCTGCAACTGCCCGGCGGCAAGTCGCTTGGCTTCGGCGACCTGTACAACAGCCGCCGCGAGCAGTTCGCTCCTGGCCTGGTGCTCGGTCAATGAACCCGCGCCTGGCCGCAGCCCGTGCGCTGAGTGTCGTGCTCTCGGGCAAGGCCTCGCTGGGCAGCAGCCTGCCCGAGGTACTCGGCAAGGTGGACGCGCGCGACCGCGGCCTGACCCAGGACCTGGCCTTCGGCACCGCGCGCTGGCATCCGCGCCTGGTAGGTTTGGCCGACAAGCTGCTGCAGAAGCCATTCAAGGCTGCCGATCGCGATGTCGAAGCCCTTCTGCTGGTCGGTCTGTATCAGCTGTTCCATACCCGCATCCCGGCCCATGCCGCCATCGGCGAAACCGTCGGCTGCGTCGACAAGCTGAAGAAGCCCTGGGCCAAGGGCCTGCTCAACGCTGTGTTGCGACGCGCCCAGCGTGAGGGCGAAGCGCTGCTGACCGAGCTGGAACACGACCCGGTGATTCGCGTTGCCCATCCGCGCTGGCTGCAGAAGGCGCTCAAGGCGCATTGGCCCGAACATTGGGAAGCCATCTGCGCGGCCAATAATGCCCATCCGCCGATGATGTTGCGGGTCAATCGCCGCCAGGTCAGCCGCGACGCCTATCTGGCTGAGTTGCAGGCCGCTGGAATCGACGCCCATCTGTGCGAGTTCAGCGAGGACGGCATTCGCCTGGTTGCGCCGTGCGACGTGCATCAGCTGCCGGGCTTTGCCGAAGGACGGGTCAGCGTGCAGGACGAGGCCGCACAGCTGGCCGCCTCGCTGCTCGACCTGGCGCCGGGACAGCGCGTGCTGGACGCCTGTTGCGCACCGGGTGGCAAGACCTGTCACCTGCTCGAACGCGAGCCGCAATTGGCCGGGCTGATTGCGCTGGATCTGGAACCCAAGCGTCTGGTGCGCGTTCGGGAAAACCTCGAGCGTCTGCATTTACAGGCCGAACTGGTCGCTGACGACGCCCGCGCCACCGAGCGCTGGTGGGACGGCAAGCCGTTCCAGCCAATCCTGCTCGACGCACCCTGTTCGGCCACCGGCGTGATCCGCCGCCATCCGGACATCAAGCTGACGCGCCAGGCCGATGACATCGCCCCCCTTGCCGCGCTGCAGGGCGAGATGCTCGATGCGCTGTGGCCGACCCTGGACGTCGGCGGCATCCTGCTCTATGCCACCTGCTCGGTGCTGCCGACCGAGAACCGCGAGGTGATCGGCGCCTTCCTCGAACGCACGCCCGGCGCGCGCGAATTGGACCTCCCGGGCGGCTTCGGCCTGCAGCAGCCGCATGGTCGCCAGCTGCTGCCGCAGGAGAGCGGCCACGACGGCTTCTACTATGCCAAGTTGATCAAGATCGCGGCGCAGCCACGTGGTGTCAGTGGGTGAGTCGAAATCCCGGCGCAGTGCGCGCGGGCCCAACATGGAAGCGGCGGCAAACATCCGCCTTTCAGGAGTGATCGCGTGAAGATCATCATTCTCGGCGCCGGCCAGGTCGGCGGTACCCTCGCCGAACACCTCGCCAGCGAAGCCAACGACATCACCGTGGTCGACACCGACGGCGACCGCCTGCGCGATCTCGGCGATCGCCTGGACATCCGCACCATCCAGGGCCGCGGCTCGTTTCCGACGGTGCTGCGCCAGGCTGGGGCCGACGACGCCGACATGCTGGTGGCGGTGACCAACAGCGACGAGACCAACATGGTCGCCTGCCAGGTCGCCTACACCCTGTTCCATACGCCGACCAAGATCGCCCGCGTGCGCGAAGCGGCCTACCTGGTGCGCTCCGGTCTGTTCGCCAACGAGGCGATCCCGGTCGACGTGCTGATCAGCCCGGAACAGGTGGTCACCAACTACATCAAGCGCCTGATCGAACATCCCGGCTCGCTGCAGGTAATCGACTTCGCCGAAGGCAAGGCGCAGCTGGTGGCGGTGCGCGCCTACTACGGCGGTCCGCTGGTCGGCCAGGAGCTGCGCCAGCTGCGCCGCCACATGCCCAACGTCGATACCCGCGTGGCCGCCATCTTCCGGCGCAACCAGGCCATCCTGCCCCGTGGCGACACGGTGATCGAGGCCGATGACGAGGTTTTCTTCATCGCCGCCAGGGGCCATATCCGCGCGGTGATGAGCGAAATGCGCCGGCTCGACGAGAACTACAAGCGCATCGTCATCGCCGGTGGCGGCCACATCGGCGAGCGGCTGGCCGAAGCGATCGAGAGCCGTTACCAGGTGAAGATCATCGAGATGAACCCGGCGCGCTGTCGCTACCTGTCGGACACGCTGGACAGCACGATCATCCTGCAGGGCAGCGCTTCCGACCGCGACCTGCTGGTCGAGGAGAACATCAGCGAGGCGGACGTGTTCCTCGCGCTGACCAACGACGACGAGGCCAACATCATGTCGTCGCTGCTGGCCAAGCGGCTGGGCGCGCGCAAGGTGATCGCCCTGATCAACCGCCACGCGTACGGCGAACTCATGCAGGGAAGCCACATCGACATCGCCGTGTCGCCGTCGCAGGCGACCATGAGCGAACTGCTGCGCCACGTGCGCCGCGGCGACGTGGTGGCCGTCCACCGGCTGCGCCAGGGCGTGGCCGAGGCGCTGGAGGCCATTGCCCACGGTGACCGTTCCACGTCCAAGGTGGTGGGCCGCGCGGTGGGCAAGATCAGCCTGCCCAAGGGCGCCAGCATCGGCGCGCTGGTGCGCGGCGAGGAAATCATCCTGCCGGACGCCGACACCGTGATCGAAACCGACGACCACGTCATCGTCTTCGTGCCCTCGCGCCAGCAGATGCCGCGCGTGGAAAAGCTGTTTCAGGTTTCGGCGTCGTTTTTCTGATGCGCCCCCCCGTTCACCTCTTGCGTGGGCCGCGCGCGGCCGGATAAGCCTCCATGAAGCGCGTCCTGGCCACTCTGTACATCCTGGGCCTCACCATGGTGATGTTCGCCCTCACCATGCTGATTCCGCTGTTCATCGCCTATGTGGGGGGCGACGCGGCGCGCGACGCCTTCCGAGACGGCTTCCTGATCTCTGTCGGCATTGGCGGCGGCCTGGCCGCGCTGACCCGGCGCAACCGCAGCGAATTGCGGGCGCGTGACGGCTTCGTGCTGGTGTCGGCGGTCTGGGCGGGCCTGCCGCTGCTGGCGGCCATTCCGCTGCTGCTGTACTTCCATGGCGCCGGACTGCCGCTGTCCTTCACGGGCGCCTATTTCGAGGCGATGTCCGGTCTGACCACGACCGGCGCCACGGTCCTGACCAACCTGGACACGCTGCCGCCGTCGATCAATCTATGGCGGGCGACGCTGATCTGGATCGGCGGCATGGGCATCCTGGTGCTGGCGGTGGCCATTCTTCCGCTGCTGGGTGTCGGCGGCCATCAGGTGGTCCGGGCGGAAACGCCGGGGCCGATGAAGGACGAGCGGCTGACGCCCCGCATCGCCAGCACTGCCAAGGCCCTGTACGCGGTCTATTTCGTGTTCTCCATCCTCTGCTTCATTGCGTACCGGCTGGCCGGGCTGTCGTGGTTCGAGGCGTGGTGCCACATGGCGACCACCATGGGGCTGGGCGGGTTCTCCACCTGGGACGACGGCTTCGCGCACTTTGACTCCGTCGCCGTCGAAATGGTGGCGATGGTGTTCATGCTGATCGCCGGGATCAACTTCGCGACGCATTTCAACGCTTTCCGCCAGCGCAGTCCGCGCGCCTACTGGCGCTGCCCGGAGGCCATTCCCTACCTGGTCGTGGTGCTGGGGGTCGGGCTGGTCATCTCGGTGTACCTGTTCATCAAGGACGTCTACACCGATCCCCTGGAAGCGCTGCGCTACGGGATGTTCAACACCATCTCCATGGCCACCACCACCGGCTATGCCAACACCGATTTCGCGCAGTGGCCGCTGTTTGCGCCGCTGACGATGCTGCTGCTCTCGGGCTTTGCAACGTCGGCGGGGTCGACCGGGGGCGGCATCAAGATGATCCGCGCCATCCTGCTGATCAAGCAGGCCCGCAATGAGCTGGTGACCATGCTGCACCCGCATGCCGTCAGCCCGGTCCGGATCAACGGCCGGGCGGTGGAAACGCGCACCATGTCGTCCGTGCTGGCGTTCATGCTGTTCTACGGCCTGTCCATTGCCGTGTTCACCAGCCTGCTGCTGCTGTCGGGCCTGGACCCGATCACGGCGTTCTCGGCCGTGTTCGCCAGCGTGAACAACACGGGGCCGGGCCTGGGTCCGGTCGGTCCCATGGGCTCTTTCGCGGTGCTGTCGGATTTCCAGATCTGGGTCTGCACTTTTGCCATGCTGATCGGCCGCCTTGAGCTGCTGACGGTGCTGGTGCTCTTCACGCCGATCTTCTGGCGCAAATAGGCCCCGCCAAGCCCTGGATTCGTAAGGGATAACCCTAATAAGGGTTATCCCATCCCTTCTGGACATCCCCGTCTTTTCTGGCTTCGCGTCGCGCGATCCCCCACGACCCGCGCCAATCCTGGGCGGTAAGCGCTTGCTTACTTTTCCTCAGAGGGAAAAACCGGATGATTCGCGATGTTGCACACAAATGTCACGATTTTCAATCGTTTTGCCACAAACCTGCGGCTATCATGCGTTCACAAGCCGCCGTCTAGTGCCCCCCGGGAAGTTGCCGGGCTTCAAGGTCGAACGGCGCATACCCTCATCAAACATTCAAAGGAGTCCGAGATGGAACAGATCCCGTTCATTTCGTCGGCCCCCAACACCCTGGGCATCGAACTTGAGTTGCAACTGATCGACCCCCGCAGTTTTGACCTTGCTGCAGCCTCTGACGAACTGTTGGCCCAAATGGCCAATCATCCTATTGCCGACCGCGTCAAACCCGAAATCACGCGGTCCATGATCGAACTGAACTCCTCGGTGCACGAGCACCCCATGGGCCTGTTGGCCGAAATGCGCGAGATGCGTGACGCCCTGGTCGAAGCCGCTGATGCGGTCGGCGTGTCGGTGGCGGGCGGTGGCGCCCATCCCTTCATGCGCTGGCAAGAGCGCTCCATCTCGGATACCCCGCGCTTCCAGTACCTGGCCGAAATGTACGGTTACCTGGCGCGTCAATTTACGGTGTTTGGCCAACACATCCATCTGGGCGTGAAAAGCGGCGACGATTCCATCAAGCTGCTGCGCCGGCTGTCGCCCTACGTGCCGCACTTCATTGCGTTGTCGGCCTCGTCGCCGTACTGCGAGGGCGTGGATACGCTGTTCTCGTGCTCGCGCCTGAACGCGGTCAACAGCTTCCCGCTGGCCGGCCACATGCCGGCCGAAGTCAAGGACTGGTACCAGTTCGAAGCCCACCTGTCGCAGCTTCGCGCTTTTGGCTTGGCCGAAAGCATCAAGGATCTGTACTGGGATATCCGTCCCAAGCCCGAGTTCGGCACGGTGGAAATCCGCGTCTGCGACACGCCGCTGACGGTGGAGCGCGCCTGCCAGGTGGCGGCGTTTGCCCAGGCGCTGGCCGTGCTGCTGATGCGCGAGGAAGATCCCAGCGACAACGCCTGGCTGTCCTACCGCAGCAATCACTTCCAGGCCTGCCGTTTTGGCCTGCAGGGCAGCTACGTGACGCCCGACGGACAACGCGTGCGCCTGATCGACCATCTGCGTGCGCTGTTCCAGCGTCTGATGCCGGTGGCCGAGGAAATGGGCACGGGCGACATGATCGCCGCGCTGCGCGACGACGCCATGCGGGCCGGCAACGACGCCCGCTGGCTGCGCAGCCAGTACCATCGCCTGCGCGATCTGCCGCTGGTGGTGGAAGCCATGTCGAACGCCTGGCGCGGCGCGGCCGCGCCCGTTGCGCCACCGGCTGAACCCA
>DMTA01000016.1 GCA_003454835.1 Achromobacter sp.
TCGAACCTTCGGCAGAAGACGCGCAGCACCTCGCCGCGCGTGGCGTCCACATCGAGCGCACGCCGGTGGTCGCGCTACTGGGCGCAGCGCCCGCCCTGGACGGCGTCGTGCTGGCCGATGGCCGAGAGGTGTCGCTGCGCGCGCTGTTCGTCGCCAGCCGGGCCCACATGGCCAGCCCGCTTGCCGAACAACTGGGATGCGCGTTCGACGAGGGGCCGCTGGGACCCGTGATCCGCGTGGACGATCTGAAGCAGACCACGGTGCCCGGCGTGTACGCCGCCGGCGACGCGTCCACACCGATGTCCAACGCCACGCTGGCCAGCGCCTCGGGCGTCATGGCCGGCGTTTGCGCGCACCGGTCGCTGGTCATGGCGTAAGCGGTCTTTGGCCTGAACCCGAGGCCGTGCATAATGGCGGGATTGGCGGCCCGGTCTCCGGCAAGGAGCACGGGCCGCAAGTTCATCCGACCACGAATCCAGGAGCAGCCGTGCTGGATCCCATCCTCGCCGAACTTTCCACCACCCTGCCCGCCGCCAAGTCGGTCGAGCAGTTGACCCGCCCGCTGCTTGACATGCTGGGCGCCGTCACCGGACTTGAATCCACGTACCTCACCGCCATCGACCTGAAGGCCGACCTGCAGCATGTGCGCTACGCGCGCAACGCGGGACAGCTGCAGATACCGGAAGGACTGTCCGTGCCCTGGGACGACACGCTGTGCAAGCGCGCGCTGGACGAAGGCCGCATGTGCACCAGCGACGTGTCGCAGTGCTGGCCGGATTCAGACGCGGCCCGGCAGTTGGGCATACAGACCTACGTCAGCGCGCCGGTGCGTGCCGATGACGGCGCCTTGTACGGCACCCTGTGCGCGGCCAGCGCCCGCCGGCACGACATCAGCCCGCAGGCCGAAGCGGTGCTAAAGCTTTTTTCCAGCGTAATCGCCAGCTTCATCGAACGCGAAATGCTCGTTGAACAGTTGCATTCGGCCAACGTCCGGCTCATGTCCTATGCGCTGACCGACACGCTGACGGGCCTGCCCAATCGGCGCGCGGTCTACGAGGCGCTGGACCGGCTGCTGGCGCGCGCCGTGCGCGAAAACGGCAGCGTGCTAGTTGGCGTGATCGACCTGGATGGCTTCAAGAGCATCAACGACACGTACGGCCACCAGGCAGGCGACCTTTTCCTGCAGGAAGTCTCGCGGCGCATGGCGGCGGCGCTGCGCGGGTCGGACATGCTGGGACGCGTGGGCGGCGACGAATTCGTGCTCATCGGGCCCGGCCCCGCGCTGACGGGCAAACGTGCCGGCGAAGGCGGCGTGAGCCAACAGGCCGAGCCCGACGAGGCCGCCCGAGCGATGGAAGAACGCGTCCTGGCCGCCTCCATGGGCCGTTATCGGCTGGGCGACGCCACCGTGGCCTACGAAGGCGCGAGCGCCGGCGTCGTGGCGCTGGACCCGGCGGGCCTGGATGCGGAGGCTGCCGTCCGGCTGGCCGATACGCGCATGTATGAAATCAAGCACGCGCGCCGGGCGGCGCGCGTCATTCACTGATCGACCGCGCGGCGCATCTACCGTTGAAGCGGCGGCGCGCGACCATTCTTCGAAGCGCCGGCGCGCACGTGCCGGAAAGCGCGCACGCGCGGCTGTTCCTTTCAAGTGCGCACGCGCGGCTGTTCCTTTGAAGCGCGGACGCGCGGCTATTGCAGCCGCGCCTTGAAGAACGCCGTCACCTGGGCGTTCAGTTCACGATGAAACGCCAGCCGGTCAATGCCTGCCTCGTCGCGGCAGATGCCGGGCAATGCCTGGGTCTGTTCAGNNGCCAGAAATGCGTAATGCCCCGCGCCGGCGGCCACCTGGAAATCCGGTGCGGCGCCCAGGCCCTGGCGCACGGCCTCGACGCTGGCCGGGCTGACACCGTCGCCCCCCCGTTCCGACGCCCATAGCTGAACGGGCAGCGTAACGCGCTTGAGCGCGTCGACCGGAAACACATTGAGCGGATCGGCAATGACCGCCGCCTTGATGCGCGTGTCCTGCGGGTACGGCTGCTGCGGCACCTTGCCGGCGGCGATGTCGCGGCACATGGGCAGCGACGCCTGTTCCTGGCAGATCGCCAACCCCGCCGCCAGGTCCGGCGCCGCGCCTGCCAGCACCAGGCCCGTATACCCGCCGCGCGAAAAACCGAAGAAGCCGATCTTTTCGGGATCGATCCTTGCCTTGTCCGGCCACGTGCCGGTCATGTAGTCGATCAGCCGGCGCATTTCGCGGGGCCGGGTGGAAAAGATCGACAGATACCCCTGCCGCGATTTGTCCTGCGCGTTGTCGCCGACGTGGTTGATCGCCGCGACCACGAAGCCCGCATCGGCAAGCCCGGCCGCCGTGTCGTGGTGGCTGAGATACGAGCCCGCCGAGCCGTGCGACATGACGATGAGCGGATAGCGCCCTTCCGGCACCTTGCAGCCCTGCACCCCTTGAATGGCTACGCGGCCCACCTTGATGTCGCCCGCGGGTTCGGCGCACGGGGTCCAGACCGCACCTTGCAGACCGGGACCGTTCTGATCCATGGGCAAATTCAGACGCTGGAAGCCGGCGGCGTGCGCAGCAGGCGCTGAAAGCGCCAGGGCGGCGCACACCAGGGACGGGACAAGCTTGGCAAGGGGCATGCAGGACGGAGTGCAAAGGATTCAAGGGCGCGCGCCGCGCGGCTGGCGAGATTGTGACACGCCCGGCCATCCGGCTCGCCCGGGCAGGCAAGCCAAAAAAAACGCCACAGGCACCCTGTGGCGTTCATGCGCTGACCGGACGGAACCGCTTACCGCACCTTCCCCGCCTTCCACGCCGACAGCAACTGCTCATAGGGAATCGTCTCGCCCTTCGGCTTTTCATTGGCCAGCTTCTTCCAAGGCGCGTGCTGGTCAGACAGCCACTTGCTCGGATCGCTCTTGGGATTGAGCTTGGGCGCGCACTGCGCCATGCCCGCCCGTTCAAGCCGCGCCATCACCTGATCCATTTCGTTGGCCAGGTTGTCCATGGCCGCCTGCGGGGTCTTTTCCCCCGTGACCGCGGTGGCGACGTTCTTCCACCAGAGCTGCGCCAGCTTCGGATAGTCCGGCACGTTGGTGCCGGTGGGCGTCCATGCCACGCGCGCGGGACTGCGGTAGAACTCGATCAGGCCGCCGTAGTTGGCCGCGTTCTTGGTGAAGAACTCGCTGTTGATGTCGCTGTCCCGGATGAAGGTCAGGCCGGTAATGGACTTCTTGAGCGACACCGACTTGGACGTGACGAACTGCGCATACAGCCACGCGGCCGCCATCTTGTCGGGGTTGGTGGACTTGAAGAAGGTCCACGAGCCCACGTCCTGGTAGCCGTTCTGCATGCCGTCCTTCCAGTACGGACCGTAAGGCGACGGCGCCATGCGCCACTTCGGCGTGCCGTCGTCGTTCACGACCGGCAGGCCTTTCTTGGTCATGTCGGCGGTGAAGGCCGTGTACCAGAAGATCTGCTGCGCGATCTGGCCCTGCGCGGGCACGGGTCCCGCTTCCGAGAAGGTCATGCCCATGGCCTGCTGCGGCGCAAACTTCTTCATCCAGTCGATGTATTTGGTCAGCGCATACACGGCGGCCGGGCTGTTCGTGGCCCCGCCGCGCGACACCGAAGCGCCGACCGGCGTGCATTTGTCGTCGGCCACGCGGATGCCCCACTCGTCCACCGGCATGCCGTTAGGCAGGCCCTTGTCGGCCGCCCCCGCCATCGACAGCCACGCATCGGTAAAGCGCCAACCCAGCGACGGATCCTTCTTGCCGTAGTCCATGTGGCCGTAGACGCGCTTGCCGTCGATCTCCTTGACGTCGTTGGAGAAGAACGTCGCGATGTCTTCGTACGCGGACCAGTTGGTGGGCACGCCCAGTTCATAACCGTACTTGGCCTTGAACTTTTCTTTCAGGTCCGGCCGTGCGAACCAGTCGGCGCGGAACCAGTACACGTTGGCGAACTGCTGGTCCGGCAACTGGTAGAGCTTGCCGTCCGGCGCCGTGGTGAACTTGGTGCCGATGAAGTCCTTCAGATCCAGGTCCGGATTGGTCCATTCCTTGCCGGCTCCGGCCATGTAGTCGGACAGCGGCAGGATGGCGCCGTAACGGTAGTGGGTGCCGATCAGGTCGGAATCGGAGATCCAGCCGTCGTAGATGGACTTGCCGGACTGCATGGACGTCTGCAGCTTTTCGACGACGTCGCCTTCCTGGATGAGGTCGTGATTGACCTTGATGCCGGTGATTTCGGCAAAGGCCTTGGCCAGCGTCTTGGACTCGTACTCGTGCGTGGTGATGGTTTCGGACACCACACTGACTTCATTGACGCCCTTGGCCTTGAGCTTGGCCGCGGCGTCGATGAACCATTTCATTTCGGCCATCTGCTGTTCCTTGGACAGCGACGAAGGCTGGAACTCCGAATCGACCCACTTCTTTGCCTCCGGCTCGCCGGCCCAAGCCCCTGACGTACCGATCAGGGCGATAGCGGCCGCCATGGCGTGCATGCGCAATTTCATGACCTGTCTCCTCGATAAGTCTTCCCCTATCGTGCTGCGGACCGCTGGCCGGGGAAGACGCTGGCCGATAGTCCTTTTCCTGACTGCCCGAAACCAACGAAGGGTCTGGCGCCCTTCTTTCACCCTTTTTTCATGATGAACGCCAGCAGCAGCATGGACAGCACGAAGCTGATCCATACCGATGGAGGCTGGTCCAGCGAAAACCACTCGACCGCCTTCTGGCCAAACCCCAGAAACGCCAGGTTGAGCCACGCCGCGGCCATCAGACCGATGAACAGCCGGTCGCCGCGCGTGGTGCGCAGGGGCAGAAACCCCTTGCGCTCCTGCGTGGGCGACTTCAGCTCCCAGATCGTCATGCCGACCAGCATCAGCACGATGCAGCTGAAGAACACGGCGACCGGGGTGGTCCACACCATCCAGCTGAACATGGGCACGCCCTCCTGTAGTTCCGATTCCTACACCCGGCCCATCGCGAAGCCCTTCGCGATGTAGTGCCGCACGAACCAGATGACGATGCCGCCCGGCACGATGGTCAGCACGCCCGCGGCCGCCAGCACGCCCCAATCCATGCCGGAGGCCGATACGGTGCGCGTCATGGTCGCGACGATGGGCTTGGCGTTCACCGACGTCAGCGTGCGCGCCAGCAGCAGCTCCACCCAGCTGAACATGAAGCAGAAGAACGCCGCCACACCCACGCCCGACTTGATGAGCGGCAGGAAGATCGTCAGGAAGAAACGCGGGAACGAATAGCCGTCCACATAGGCGGTCTCGTCGATCTCGCGCGGCACGCCGGACATGAAGCCTTCCAGGATCCACACCGCCAGCGGCACGTTGAACACCAGGTGGGCCAGCGCCACCGCCAGATGCGTGTCCATCAGGCCGAACGAGCTGTAGAGCTGGAAGAACGGCAAGAGGAACACGGCCGGCGGCGTCATGCGGTTGGTGAGCAGCCAGAAGAACACGTGCTTGTCGCCGATGAACCGGTAGCGCGAAAACGCGTAGGCGGCCGGCAGCGCCACGGCCAGCGAGACGACCGTGTTGATGACCACGTAGATCAGCGAATTGATGTAGCCCGAATACCAGGCCGGATCGGTGAAGATGGTGCGGTAATGCTCGAATGTGAAGTCGCGCGGCCAGAGGGTCAGCGTGCTGACGATCTCGGTGTTCGTCTTGAACGACATGTTCAGCATCCAGTACAGCGGCAGGATGGCGAACACCAGGTACAGCGTCAGGAAGGCGCCGCGCCACCAGGTGGATTTCTCACGCATTGCCCCGCTCCTCGTCGAAACCGCCCGTGGTGCCCGCGCGCTGCATCCAGTTGTAGAGGATGAAGCAAAGCAGCAGGATGATCAGGAAGTAGATGATCGAAAATGCCGCGGCTGGCCCCAGGTCGAACTGCCCCACCGCCTTCTGCGTCAGGTACTGCGACAGGAAGGTGGTGGCGTTGCCGGGACCGCCGCCGGTCAGCACGAAGGGCTCGGTGTAGATCATGAAGCTGTCCATGAACCGCAGCAGCACCGCGATCATCAGCACGCCGCGCATCTTGGGCAGCTGGATGTAGCGGAACACGGCAAAGCGCGAAGCGCCGTCTATCCGCGCGGCCTGGTAGTAGGCATCCGGAATGGCGCGCAGCCCCGCGTAACACAGCAGCGCGACCAGCGGCGTCCAGTGCCACACGTCCATGACCAGCACGGTGACCCAGGCGTCGACGTCGTTGCCGGTGTAGTTGTAGTCCACGCCCAGCCACGACAGCGTGGCGCCCAGCAGGCCGATGTCGGTGCGCCCGAACACCTGCCAGATGGTGCCCACGACGTTCCACGGAATCAGCAAAGACAGCGCGATGATGACCAGCACGGCCGACGCGCGCCAGCCGCTGGCCGGCATCGACAGCGCCAGCAGGATGCCCAGCGGGATCTGAATCAGCAGCACCGCAAACGAAAACCCGATCTGCCGGAACAGCGCGCCGTGCAGCTCATCGTCCTGCAGCACGGCGGCAAACCACTCCGTGCCGACGAACACCCGGCGCTCGGGCGAGATGATGTCCTGCACCGAGTAATTGACGATAGTCATCAGCGGCAGGATGGCCGAGAACGCCACGCACAGCACGACCGGCATGACCAGGAACCAGGCCCGGTGATCGGTGGGTTTCATCGGATCAGCTCCTCGTCGCGGTAGAAGCAGGTGTGGGGATTGAGCACGGTCAGCCACACCGTGGCGTCCTTGCCGCCGGCGACGACGTTGCTGCCCAGACGGGCGCGCACCGGCGTGCCTTCAAAGTCGGCCACCAGCAGCGTGTACGTGCCCACGTCCTGAACGCGTTCCACGCGCATGGGCACGGCGCCGGGCGTCCCGGCGTCGGCCACGCGCAGGTATTCGGGACGCACGCCCAACTTGACGGGACCGGCTCCCTCCAGATTGGCGGCCAGCTCGGCCGGCACGCCGTGCAGCCGGTGCTGACCCACCATCAGCGCGCCATCGCGCCATTGGGCCGGCAGGAAGTTCATCCCCGGCGACCCGATGAAATGGCCGACGAAGGTGTGCGCGGGCCGCTCGAACAGATCATCCGCGCTGCCCACCTGCACGGCGCGGCCGCGCGCCATGACCATGACCTGGTCGGCAAAGGTCAGCGCCTCGGTCTGGTCATGCGTCACGTAGATCAGCGTCAGCTTGAACTCGTGATGGATCTCCTTGAGCTTGCGGCGCAGTTCCCACTTCAGTTGCGGGTCGATCACCGTAAGCGGTTCGTCAAAGAGAATGGCGGACACGTCGCTGCGCACCAGACCGCGGCCCAGCGAGATCTTCTGCTTGGCATCGGCCGTCAGCCCGCTGGCGCGGCGGTCCAGCACGTTGGACATTTCCAGCATTTCGGCGATGCGGCCCACGCGCTCGCGGATGCGATCGGGCGCGACGCCCCGGTTACGCAGCGGAAACGCCAGATTCTCGGCGACCGTCATGGTGTCGTACACCACCGGAAACTGGAACACCTGCGCGATGTTGCGCGCCTGCGGGGTCTGGTCGGTGACGTCGCGGCCGTCGAACAGGATGCGCCCGTGCGACGGCCGCAAAAGGCCCGACACGCAGTTGAGCAGCGTGGTCTTCCCGCAGCCGGAGGGCCCGAGCAAGGCATAGGCGCCGCCGTCGCGGAAGGTGAACTGCAGCGGCAGCAGCGCGTAGTCGTCGTCGGACTTGGGATGGGCGACGTAAGAATGGGACAGGTCCAGCTCGATCTGCGCCATCAGGTCACCTCCCCCGCCCCCGCCGGCTGCCGGGGCGCCGCCAGCAGCGCCCCATCCGGGCCAAACGCGTAGGTCTGCGCGGGGTCGAAATACAGCCGCACGTGCTCGTCCAGCGTGTAGCGGTGCACGCCGGGCAGTTGTGCGACCACGTCGCCCGCGGCCGTCTCGGCGTGGACAAAGGTGTCGGACCCGGATATCTCGGCCAGCTTGACCCGGCCGGGCAGCTCGATGTGGCCGGGCCGCGATTCCACATCCAGGGCGCCGGCGCGCAGACCGGCCGTGATCTCGGCATCCACGCCCGCCGGCAGCGCACGATCCACCGCCACGTCGCCCTGCAGCACGAAACCGCCGTTGTGCCGGCGGGCGGCGAACAGGTTCATGGGCGGGTCGCTGAAGGCGCGCGCCACCCGGATCGAGTTGGGCCGATGAAAGACCTCGGCGGTGGGGCCGTATTGCAGCAGTTCACCCGCGTCGAGCACCGCAGTGTGGCCGCCGAGCAACAGCGCCTCGCCCGGTTCGGTGGTGGCGTAGACCACGGTCGACCGCCCCTGCGCGAACAATTCCGAGAGTTCGTCGCGCAATTCCTCGCGCAGTTTGTAGTCCAGGTTGACCAGCGGTTCGTCCAGCAGGATCAGCGGCGCATCCTTGGCTAGCGCCCGCGCCAGCGCCACCCGCTGCTGCTGACCGCCCGACAGTTCTGACGGATAGCGGTCCAGCAGATGGTCGATGTGCAGCCGCGCCGCCATGGCGTGGACTTTTTCACGCGTGTCGCGCTCGCCGCGCAGCTTGAGCGGCGAGGCGATGTTGTCGTAGACCGACATGGACGGATAGTTGATGAACTGCTGGTAGACCATCGCCACGTTGCGCTGGCGAACGGGCACGCCGGTGACGTCGGCGCCGTCGACCCGCACGTGGCCCTCGGAAGGCCGGTCCAGCCCGGCCATGATGCGCATCAGCGAGGTCTTGCCGGCCAGGGTGGCCCCCAGCAGGACGGTCATGGCGCCCGGAACCGGGGCCAGGCTCATGGGATACAGGTGCGTCTGCGAGCCGGCCCGCAAAGCTATCCCGTCCAAGGTCAGCTGCATCTAGTCTCCTCAACCTACTTATACGTCCCTGTTTTCTACGGACTTCGGTATTCGGCACAGCGTCCCAGCCTGCGTGTCCCGGCTTTTTACGCGCGGGCACAACACGATGAGCATACTCTTTCAGATGGCTTTCGTTTTTTGTGCGTTTTACTGAAGAAGCGAACAAAAAACAATCTTGCGGTGCGTCATTATTTTTCGCTTTTGTTGTTTTATCATTCGAACATGACACTGAATCCACGACAGAGTGCGCTGATCGAAATGGTGCGGGCCCAGGGCTCGGCCTCGATCGAAGAGCTCGCCAAACGC
Source organism: Achromobacter sp. (assembly GCA_003454835.1). Lineage (GTDB taxonomy): Bacteria > Pseudomonadota > Gammaproteobacteria > Burkholderiales > Burkholderiaceae_B > Achromobacter. Next base: position 9,163 of record DMTA01000016.1, read on the forward strand.
TTCGACGTCACGCTGCAGACCGTGCGGCGGGACGTCAACATCCTTTCCGAAGCCGGCCTGCTGTCGCGCTTTCATGGCGGGGTGCGCATCGAGGCGTCGACCATCGAGAACATCGCCTACCGCAAGCGCCAGGGGCTGCACGCCGCGGGCAAGCAGCGCATTGCCGAAGCCGTGGCGCGCGCCGTGCCGGACGGCTGTTCGCTGATTTTGAACATCGGCACCACCACCGAGGCCATCGCGCGCGCGCTGCTGCGCCATCGCGGGCTGCGTGTCATCACCAACAACCTGCACGTGGCCGACATCCTGTCCGACAACCCGGATTGCGAAGTCATCGTCGCCGGCGGCGTGGTGCGCTCGCGCGACCGCGGCATCGTCGGCGAAGCCACGATGGACTTCATCCGCCAGTTCAAGGTCGACATCGGCCTGATCGGCATTTCCGGCATCGAGGCCGACGGCACCCTGCGCGACTACGACTTCCGCGAAGTGCGCGTGGCGCGCACGATCATCGAGCAGTCGCGCGAGGTCTGGCTGGCCGCCGACAGCAGCAAGTTCAAGCGTCAGGCCATGGTGGAACTGGCGCATATTTCGCAGATCGACCGCTTCTTCACCGACGCGCATCCGCAGGAACCGTTGGCGCAAGTGTTGCTGGACGCCGGCGTGCGCTGCGACGTCGCCGCCGCGCCGCACGCCCCCAAACCTACACTCTGACCCGAGCGCCGCCCCGGACGCATCGTCCGCGCAAGCCCCGCCGGCAAGCACATCGACGCATTTACCTCGCGGCCCTGCCGCCCCAAAAGAACATGAACCAACCCCACGCCCCCGTCACCCCGCCCGACCGCAACCGTCTTCTGAACACGCTGGACAACACGCATTCCTGGGACGNNTGCTGATCGAAGGCGCCGACTTCGCCAAGGGCACGTCCAGCAAGGCCACCAAGCTGGTGCACGGCGGCGTGCGCTACCTGGCGCAAGGCAACGTCAGCCTGGTGCGCGAGGCCCTGCATGAACGCGGCCTGCTCAACCGCAACGCGCCGCACCTGGTGTGGCCGCTGGGCTTCGTGGTGCCGGCCTACACGATGCTGGACCAGCCGTTCTACGGCATCGGCCTGAAGATGTACGACATGCTGGCCGGCAAGTTGAACCTGTCGCCCAGCCGCTGGCTGTCGCGCCGCGAGACGCTGGCCAACGCCCCCACCCTGGCCGAAACCGTCAGCGGGCGCAGCCTGAAGGGCGGCGTGCTGTACTACGACGGCCAGTTCGACGACGCGCGCCTGGCCATGAGCCTGATGCGCACGCTCTTTGACCTGGGCGGCACGGCAGTCAACTATGTGCGCGCCACAGGCCTGACCACCACCAGCGGCAAGGTCGACGGCGTGACCGCCGAGGACGTGATCGGCGGCGCGTCGTTCACGCTGCGCGCGCGCTGCGTGGTCAACGCCACCGGCGTGTGGGTGGACGCCGTGCGCCGCATGGAAGACAAGAACGCGCAGACGATGGTCGCGCCCAGCCAGGGCGTGCACCTGACGCTGCCGCAGGATTTCCTGCCGGGCAAACGCGCCGTGCTGATTCCCAAGACCGACGACGGCCGTGTGCTGTTCGTGGTGCCATGGAATGGCCACACCATCGTCGGCACCACCGACACGCCGCGCCAGGATCTGCCGCTGGACCCGGACGCCGGCGCACAGGACGTGGACTTCATCCTGAGCACCGCCGCGCGCTATCTCAGCCGCAAGCCGACGCGCGACGACGTGACCAGCGTCTGGGCCGGCCTGCGCCCGCTGGTCAAGGCGACCGGCGAAGCCTCCACCAAGAAGCTGTCGCGCGAGCACACGATTCTGGTGTCCAAGGCCGGCCTCGTGACGGTCACCGGCGGCAAGTGGACGACGTACCGCCGCATGGCGCAGGACGTGGTCGACACCGCGATCCAGCATCAGTTGCTGACGCAGGCCTCGTGCCGCACCGAATCGCTGCCGCTGCATGGCGCCAATGGTCTTGCACCGTCGCAGGAGCACGCCGGCACGCCGGACAGCTACTACGGCAGCGATCTGGCAACGCTGCAGGCGTTGCCCGGCGCGCAGCGCATGCTGGTCAAGGCCAGCGGCCTGACCGAAGCGCACGTGCGTTTCGCGGCGCGCTTCGAGCTGGCGCGCAGTGCAGAGGACGTGCTGGCGCGCCGCAACCGCGCGCTGTTCCTGGATGCCGAGGCCGCGATGCTGGAC
>DMTA01000421.1 GCA_003454835.1 Achromobacter sp.
CCGGCCATCGCCGCGCTGGTCGTGCAGCACGGCACGCCGGCGGACTTCGCCGCGATGCAGAACGCCTGTGATGAAGCGGAGGCCGCGGCCAGCTTTGAACAATTCGAAGTGTGGGACGCGAAACTGCACGAGCTGATGGCCACGGCCACGCACAATCTCTTCATCGAAAAGGTGTTTGCGCTGATGACCGCGGCGCGCTCGCAGGCGACGTGGGGCGCGCTCAAGCGCAAGAGCCTGACGCCCGAGCGGCGTGCGGCGTATCAGGTGGAGCATCGCGAAATCGTCGAGGCATTGCACGATCGCGACGCGGACCGCGCGATGGCGGCCGTGCGGCGGCATCTGGTGCATGTCAGGGAGAATTTGCTTGGGTGAGGGGGCCTAATTCACCCCCAGATGCCGTTGCAGCGTATCCAGAAACACCTTGGCCCGCGCCGGCGTGACGCGGTTGTCGGATAGCGCGTAGATGGTGGCCGGCGGCAGTTTCCAGTCGGGCAGGATCTGTTCCAGCGCCAGTTCCCGCAGCGTTTGCGACAGCGCCTGATGGCTGGGCATCCAGGCGATCCCCAGCCCGGCGGTGGCCAGCTGCACGCCCAGCGCCGCACTGTTGGTGCCGATGTGGGTCGGCCCGCGAACATTCAACAGGCTGTCGCCTTCGCCCAGCGTCCAGTCCGGCAGCCCGCCCGTGACGATTCGCTCGTGCAGGCCCAGGTCTTCCGGGCAGGTCGGACGCCCGAAGCGGTCAAGATAGCTGCGGGCCGCCACGAGAATCCATTGCACTTGCGCGACGTGTTTCTGGATCAGCGCGGAATCCTCGAGCTCGCCCGTGCGCAGCAGCAGGTCGAAAGGCTGGCCGTTGCGGGCGGCGCCGGCCGAGCCCAGCTCCACCTCGAACGAGATCTGCGGATAGGTGTCGCGCAGTTCCTTCAGCACCGCCGGCAGGATCATGGTCAGGCCCGGCATCACCGACACGCGCAGGGTGCCGGCCAGATGATTCAGGCTGGAATGGATGCTTTCGTGCGCTGACAGGGCGGCTTCGACGTGCACCGCGCACTGGTCGAAATACTGCTGGCCGATCGCCGTCAGGCCGATGCTGCGGGTGGTGCGGTTCAGCAGCTTGTATCCCAGCGTCTGCTCCAACTGCGTCAGTCGCCGAGACAGCGTGGCCACGGGGGTGCCGAGTTCGGCGGCGGTGGCGGATAGCTTGCCGCGCTTGGCGACTTCCACGAAGTAGTGGATGTCCTGCATAGAGATAGCGTTTCTGTTCATGTTGGTTTCCGGGCGCGAGCCTTGATTGCCAGGGTATTTTCGGCGTGATCGCACGAGGCGATTGTTGTCATTGCGGCAACATCGTGGTCCCTGCGCCGGGGCTACTGCGGCAATGCGCACCGGCCTACGATTTGGGCGTCGAACAAGCCAGCGCAACACCCCGGTAACGCCATCGGGGAAGCGCCCAACCCACCCAGGAGTCACCATGAGCCAACGTCTCAACGCCTTTGCCCAGTCGCCCGAACTGTTCAAGAAATTTGTCGAATTCAGCATGCTGGCCAAGGCCGGCGCGATCGAGGAGTCCATCCTGACCCTCGTCGACATCCGCGCCTCGCAGATCAACGGCTGCGCCTTCTGCCTGGACATGCACATCAAGCAGGCCAAGATTGCCGGCGAACGCGAACTGCGCCTGCATCACGTCGCCATCTGGCGCGAATCGAACCAGTTCTCGGCGCGCGAACGGGCGTGCCTAGCATGGACCGAAGCGCTGACCACGCTGGGCGTGCACGGCGTGCCCACCGAGGTGTACGAGCGCGTGCGCGGTGAACTGTCCGAAAAGGAAATCTCGGACCTCAGCTTTGCCATCATGGCCATCAACGGCTGGAACCGCCTGAACGTGGGCTTCCAGACCGTGCCCGGCTCGGCGGACAAGGCATACGGGCTGGACAAGGCCCAATTCAACTAAGGAACGATCATGAAAATCCTCGTCATCGGCGGCACGGGCCTGATCGGCTCCAAGCTCGTCAAGCTGCTTACGGAACGCGGTCATGAGGCCATCGCCGCCTCGCCCGCGACCGGCGTGAACACCATCACGGGCGAAGGCCTGGATGCGGCCCTGGCCGGCGTTGACGTGGTGGTCGACGTGGCCAACTCGCCGTCTTTCGAAGACAAGGCCGTGCTGGAATTCTTCCAGACCTCGGGCCGCAACCTGCTGGCCGCCGAGAAGCGCGCTGGCGTGCGCCATCACGTCGCGCTGTCGGTCGTCGGCACACGCCGCCTGGCCGAAAGCGGTTACTTCCGCGGCAAGATCGCGCAAGAAGACCTGATCGAAGCCGCCGGCATGCCGTACACCATCGTGCACAGCACGCAGTTCTTCGAGTTTCTGGGCGGCATCGTGCAGTCGGGCACGCAGGGCGAGGAGGTGCGTCTGTCGTCCGCCTACGTGCAGCCCATCGCGTCCGACGACGTGGCGCTGGCCATGGCCGACGCCACGCTGGGCGCGCCGGTAAACGGCATTGTGGAAATTGCCGGTCCCGAGAAGGTCAGGCTGTCGGAACTGGCGCAACGCTACATGGGTAGAATCGGGGACACTCGCACCGTGCAGGCGGACGCCGGCGTGCGCTACTTTGGCGCGCTGCTCGACGACGACACGCTGGTGCCGGGATCCGGCCCCCGCCTGGGCAAGATCGACTTCGAAACCTGGTTCAGCCGTTCGGGCGCAAGAAAGTAGCGGCGGGCACAAGGACCTTCATGAGCAAACTGCGGCCTCCTCCCCAAAGCCTCCTGGACAAGTACCGGGGCGGCGACTTCCGTCCCCTGTACACCACCAGCGTGACGGTGCGCGGCGGGGAGGCCGCGCATGGCCGCGCCTCGGGCATTGCCATCTCGGACGATGGCGAACTGATCGTGGAATTGCGGCTGCCGGTGGAGCTGGGCGGCACGGGCGGGGGCACCAACCCCGAACAGCTGTTTGCCGCCGGCTACGCCGCGTGTTTTCATGGCGCGCTGAGCATGCTGGCCGAGCGGTCGGGCCTGTCGATTCCCGAGGCCTCGGTCACGGCCACCATTTCATTCGGGCGTGATCCGGTCGATGGTTTGTTTGCGCTGACGGCGGACGTCAACATCCACTTGCCCGGCCTGGACAAGGCGATTGCCGAGGAACTGGTGCGCAACACCGAACGCCTCTGTCCGTATTCCAAGATGGCGCAGGGCGGCATCGAAAGCGTCGTGGCGCTGACGCAGTAGCGCGCCTTTCTTCACGCTTGCTTCGCCAGCAGGCTGTCCAGTATCTGCAGGTCCATCGCGCGGATGTGTTCGGTCATGTAGTCGATGAACACGCGCATACGCGCCGGCAGGTGCTGGCGGCTGAGAAAGCACAGGTAATGGCCGCGGTCCTCGGGCGCATATTGCGGCAGGCAGGCGACCAGCGTGCCGGCGCGCAGATGGTCGCAGACCTGGTAGGCGGCCATCTGCGCAATGCCGTGACCATCCAGCACCGATTGCAGCACCAGATCGGCATCGTTGAATGTCAGCATGCCCGGCGGCGCCACCTTGCGCAGCTGGCCAGCCACCTTGAACTCCCACTCGAACACACGGCCCGACGCCAGCTTGAAATTCACGCAGGCGTGGTCAGTGATGTCATCGACGCTGGCGGGCAGGCCGTGCGCGGCGGCATAGGCGGGAGAGGCGCACAGCATCATCTGCATCGGGATGATCTTCTTGGCGATCACCTGGCTGTCTTCCATGCGGCCGTTGCGGAAGGACACGTCGACCCGGTCCGTGGTGAAGTCGGTGGGGCCGTCGTCCAGCAGCAGCTCGACGGAGATGCCGGGGTTGGCCTCGCGAAACCCCTTGAGCAGCGGAGCAACGACCTTGCGGCCGAAGCCCACGGTGGCGCATACCCGAAGCTGGCCCGAGGGCGGGCCTTCGCGCAGATCGCGCATGTCATCCAGGGCCTGGATGATGCGCTCGACGCCGGGGTGGCATTGTTCGTAGAAGCGCTGGCCCTCGGGCGTGAGCGAGGTGCTGCGGGTGGTGCGCACGAACAGGCGGGTGCCGAGCTGGTCTTCGAGCTTTTGCACGCTGCGGCTGACGGCTGAGCGGCCGATGCCAAGGCGGTCGCCCGCCTTTGCGAAGTTGCCTTCGGCGGCGACGGCGATGAAAGCCATGACACCGGCATAGCTGGTGGCAAAGCTGTCGGCCAGGGAATCCGGTTCGATCGAAGGAGTATCCGAGGGGGGAGGGCAGGGTGTCGACATGGTGGCGGCGCCGCAAGTGGGTTGATCCTACAGCTAAGACGGCGCGCGCCGCAATCTTGTGACATCAGGCGCAAAAAAAAAGCCTTCCTCTCTGGGAAGGCCTGCTGGCGTTCTGAAGGGCGGGTTCGGCCCGGCGTCCCTATTTGACTGGCGTCAGGGCGGGCGCGCCTTGCTTCTTGATGAGGACGACCACGAACTTGGCCGGCTCGGTCTGGCTGGCGTTGCGGCCGACGGTGTGGATGTCGTCGGGGCCTTCGTAGAAGGTCTGGCCGGGCTTGAGCGTGACTTCCTTGCCGCCCTTGACCTGCATGATGATCGTGCCTTCCAGCACATAGACGAAGGCGGAGGCGTCGTGGCGGTGGACGGGGTCGGCGCCGCCGGGCGGGTAGTCGACGACGAGCATCAGGGCTTCCTTGCCGGGGATGTCGGGCAGGGCCTTTGTCATGACTTCGGTGACGACGGGGTCGGTGGGTTTGGGCGTGGCCTGGGCGTGATGGGAGGCGGCTTGGGTGGGCTGGGTGAGTAACGTTGCTGTGGCGATGAAGGGCAAGACGAATTTTGTGAGCTTTGACATGGTTTGTCCTTTGAGGGGTGACGGGGTCATCGTAGATTTGGTGGGGGCGGGGCGGTAGGTCCGTTCAGGGGATCACGGTGTTGACTGTCAGGCACCAACGTTCTTGGGTCGCACGACGTTGCGGTTACCGTAGTCGTAGTAGGTCGCCCGACGCCGTGGTCACCGGGGAGGCGATCGCCCACGATTGCGGTCCGGAGCCTTCGCTCCGGACTACCCCTTCGTCATCTTCGTTGTCGCCTTCGGCGACTGCCTTCAGATCCCCTCGGGCGCACGGCCGGCGCC
>DMTA01000269.1 GCA_003454835.1 Achromobacter sp.
GCGTGCTGCACCCGGTGACCGGCGCGCTGGCGTACTCGGGTCAGCAATGCCGCCTGGGCGCGCTGCTGGCCATCGAGGACATCAACAAGGCGGGCGGCATCAAATCATTGGGCGGCGCGCCGCTGCAGGCGGTGCTGGGCGACGCGCAATCGCGTCCCGAGGCGGGCTCGGCCGAAGTGGAAAAGATGAACGAGGCGGGCGTGTCGGCCATCGTGGGCGCGTACGCGTCGGCGATCTGCCTGGCGACCACACAAACGGCCGCCAAATACAACCTGCCGCACGTCGTGGACGTGGGCGTGGCCGACCAGATCGTCGAGCGCGGCCTGAAGAACACGTTCCGCTTCGGACCCGGTTATCGCGCCTGTAGCGAACGCGCCATCCTGGACCTGGCGGCGCTGAACGATGCCGCCGGCAAACCGGCCAAGACCGTGATGATCGTGCACGAGGACTCGCTGTTCGGCACGGGCACGGCGGCGCTGCTGGCCAAATCATTGCCGCAGCATGGCTTCGAGGTGAAAGAGATCGTCAAGCACCCGAACCCCACGCGCGACTTCAACAACATCGTGCTGCGCATGCGGTCGGTGAACCCGGACATCGTGATTCCGGCCAACTACTACAACGAATACGCCTTGCTGCTGCGCGCGATGAAGCAGCAGAAGGTGCAGCCCAAGGCCATCTACTCGGTCCTGGGCGGGGCGGCATCCAGCTACAAATTCCTGAAGGAATTCCCGGACATCGCCAACGGCATCATCGATTGCAACCACTGGTTCAACCCGAAGGACGAGCGCGTCGCGCCGCTGAAGGCCCGCGTGGAAGAGAAGGGCGCGTACTTCAGCTACGAGGTCTTCATGACCTACACCGCGATGCTGCTGCTGGCCGACGCGCTGGAACGCGCCAAGTCCGCCGACCGCGGCGCGATCATCGAGGCGCTGGCGGCCAGCACCTTCCAGGACAACCTGATGCCGTACGGTCCGACCAAATTCGTCAACGGCCAGAACACCGGCGCGCAGCCGCTGCTCACGCAGGTGATCGGGGGCGACATCAAGGTGATCTTCCCGGCCGAATACCGCCAGGCCGACGCCGTGTTCCCGCTAAAGGCCTGACAAGACCCATGCTCGATCCCGCCATCCTCTTTTCCTCGGTGCTGAACGGCCTGACGACGGGCGCAGTCTACGCGCTCATCGCGCTGGGCCTGACCCTGATCTACGGGGTGCTGCACATCATCAACTTCGCCCACGGCGCGGCGCTCATGGTGGCGCTGTACGCCGTGTACCTGCTCAAGGACCGGCTGGGCATCGATCCCTACGCCGCCTTGCCGCTGGTGGTGGCCGGCATGTTCGTGCTGGGCTATGCCTTGCAGCGCGTTGTCATCAACCGCGCCAGCCACGGCAAGGACGAGAACATCCTGCTGGTCACGCTGGGCCTGGCGATCGTGCTGGAGAACCTGGCGCTGGTCTGGTTCAAGTCCGACACGCGCAGCATCGACACGGCATACACGCTCTCCACGGTGGAGATCGGTCCCGCCATGATCGCGCTGCCCAAGGTCATCGCCTTCTGCGGCGCGCTGGCGGTGGCGGCGGTGCTGTTCTGGATCATTCGCAGCACCGACCTGGGCCGCGCGATCCGTGCCGTCGCTCGCGAAAAGCAGGGCGCCAAGCTCATGGGCATCGACGTCGAAAAGGTCTACGCGGTGTCGTTCGGCATCGGCATGGCGTGCCTGGGCGCGGCGGCGTGTTTCCTCTTGCCCGCGTACTACGTCAATCCGCAGGTGGGCAGCGGCTTCGTGCTGGTCGCCTTCACCATCGTGGTGCTGGGCGGCATGGGCAGTTTCGTGGGGGCGCTGGTGGGCGGACTGCTGATCGGCGTGGTGGAGTCCATCGGAGGCCTGTTCCTGGGCGACTCGCTGGGCCAGATGGGCATCTTCGCGATCTTCATCGCGGTGCTGCTGTTTCGCCCGCAGGGGCTGTTCGGGGCGAGGGGCTGACGATGAAACGGGATCTTTGCGCAATCGCGCTGTTCGGGGTGGTGCTGGCGGCCGTGGCCGCGCTGTCCCAATCAGGCGTGCTGCTGACGTTCGTGATGATGTCGCTGTACGCGGCCCTGTTGTCGCAGGCCTGGAACATCCTGGGCGGTTATGGCGGTCAGTTGTCGTTCGGCCATGCGCTGTTCTTCGGCGTGGGCGCCTATGCGCAGGCGCTGGGCCAGCTCAACCTGGGGCTGAACCCGTGGCTGGTGCTGCCCGGGGCCATTGCGCTGGGCGCGCTGGTCGGCGTGGCGGTGGGCGGGCTGACGTTCCGCTATGGGCTGAAGGGCTCGTACTTCGCGCTGGTCACGCTGGCATTCGCTGAAGTGTTCCGCATTCTGGCGCTGTCCGCGTCGTTCACGGGCGGCGGCGTGGGCCTCATGGTGCCGCTGCAGGAGGGCGTGGCCAACATGCAGTTCGGCTCGCGCCGCGGCTACATCTACCTGCTGCTTGCCTTCGTGCTGCTGGCCCTGCTGGTGACTGCCTGGCTGCGCCATTCGCGCTTCGGCGCCTATCTGCAGGCCGTGCGCGACAACGAGGACGCGGCGCGCGCCATCGGCGTGAATCCGCTGCGCGTGAAGCTGGGCGGCATTGCGCTGTCTGCCGCCTTCATGAGCGTGGCCGGCGCCTTTTACGTGCAGGTCTTCCAGTACATCGACCCGGGCATCGCGTTCGGCTCGGCCGTATCGGTGGAGGCGCTGGTCGGCGCCATCGTCGGCGGCATGGGCACGCTGTGGGGCCCATTGCTGGGCGCGGTCACGCTGCATGCGCTGGCCGACCTGACCCGCAACCTGTTCGGCGAGCTGCCGGGCATCAGCATGGTCATCTACGGCGTGGTGCTGATCCTGATCGTCATGTTCATGCCGCGCGGCATCACCGGCGGCGGGCAGTCGCTAGGCCGCCTGTTCAAAACGAAGGAGCGCGCCCGTGTCTGACATCCTGCTGCAAGCGCGCAATCTGTCCATCACGTTCGGCGGTTTGAAGGCCGTGCAGGATGTGAGCCTGGACGTGCCGCAAGGTTCGCTCACCGCCCTGGTGGGTCCCAACGGCGCGGGCAAGACCACNNCTGTTCGGCCTGCTGTCGGGTTTTCTTAAACCCGGTTCCGGCTCGGTGCACTTTGCCGGGCAGGACATCACGGGCCAGGCGCCGCACGAATCCGCGCGGCTTGGCCTGACCCGCACCTTCCAGATCGTGCAGCCGTTCGGCGCGCAGACGGTGCGCCAGAACATCGCCGTGGGCGCGCACCTGCGCCTTGCTGATCGCGACGAGGCGCTAGCCGCGGCCGAGGCCGTGGCCGCGCGCGTCAACCTGCAGGCCTC
>DMTA01000120.1:0-4394 GCA_003454835.1 Achromobacter sp.
GCGCGGCGTATTCGCCCAGGCTGTGGCCGGCCACGACATCAGGCTTGCGGCCGCCCGCGGCGGTCCAGGCGTTGTAGAACGCGACGCCGGCGGTCAGCATGGCCGGCTGCGTGTTGGTGGTGAGGTTGAGCTGTTCGACGGGGCCCTGCGCGATCAGCGCGCCCAGATCCTGCCCCAAGGCCTGCGAGGCCCGCGCCACGGTGTCAGTGACTGCCGCCACGCCTGACCAGGCGTCCAGCATGCCGACAGCTTGCGAACCCTGACCAGGAAAGACAAAAGCGATTTTCATGATTGAGCGTGTGGATTGATTCAGTGTCTGTGTGGGATGCCAGGCGCGCTCTCAGGCCGCCCTCGGCACGCATGCCGCCGGGGGGCCAAGGCACGCCCTTACATGCGAGCCAGTACCGAGCCCCAGGTGAATCCGCCGCCCACGCCTTGCATCAGGATGAGCTGGCCCGGCTTGACGCGGCCGTCGCGGCGCGCGGCATCGAGCGCAAGCGGCACGCTCGCCGCGGACGTGTTGGCGTGACTGTCGACGGTGATGACGACCTTCTCGACCGGCACGTCCAGCTTGCGAGCCAGGAAATTCAGGATGCGCACGTTGGCCTGATGCGGGATCAGCCAATCGACGTCGGCAACGGTGACGCCGGCTTCGGCGCAGGTGTCGCGCGCGGAGCGGTCCAGGACGGTAACCGCCTGCTTGAAGACGGCCTGACCGTCCATGCGCAGGAAGGGATCGCCCGTGACGTCGCCGTAGGCCACGTTGCCCGCGGCGCTGAGGATCTTCATCTGGCTGCCGTCGGCATGCAGTTGCGCGGCAAGGATGCCAGGCTTGTCGGAGGCCTTCAGCACGACGGCGCCGGCGCCGTCGCCAAACAGCACGCACGTGCTGCGATCGTTCCAGTCGAGAATGCGCGAGAACACTTCGGCGCCGATCACCAGCGCGCAGCGCGCGCGGCCGGCACGGATGAAGCTGTCGGCGGTGGTAAGCGCGTAAACGAAGCCGCTGCACACGGCCTGCACGTCGAACGCGGCCGAGCCCTTGGCGCCCAGGTTGGCCTGCACCAGGCAGGCCGTGCTGGGAAACACGAAATCGGGGGTGGACGTGGCGACGATGACGAGGTCGATTTCCGACGCATCAACACCCGCATCGGCCAGCGCGCGGCGCGAGGCCTCGGTGGCCAACTGGCTGGTGGTCACGCCACGCTCGGCCAGATGGCGCTGACGGATGCCCGTGCGCTCGACAATCCATTCGTCGGAGGTGGCGATGTCGCGCGTCGCCAGTTCCGCAGCCAGTTCGTCATTCGAAACCACGCGTTCCGGCAGGAAGCTGCCGGTGCCCGCGATCACGGAGTATTTCATTGCGGTATCCATCAAGCGGTATCCCCAGCCACGTTGGGCGACGCCGCCGAAGGGCGATCGCCGGATTGAACGCGCTTGGTAATTTGGGCGACCGTCTGCGCGGTGCGCTCCAGCAGTTTACTCACTACGGCTTCACGGGCGCGTTGCAAGGCAAAACCGAAGGCGTAAACGTCCGCGGAACCGTGGCTCTTGATGACCACGCCGCGCAAGCCGAGCAAGGCTGCGCCGTTGTAGCGGCGGTTGTCCACGCGGTTGCGCAGGCGGTTCAGCACAGGCTTGGCCACCGCGCCGGCGATCAGCGTGATCAGATTGCGTTTGAACTCTTCGCGAATGATGCTGGACAGCATCTTCGCCAGTCCTTCCACGGACTTGAGCACGACGTTGCCGACAAAGCCGTCGCAGACGACCACGTCGACCGTGCCCTTGAAGATGTCATTGCCTTCGACGTTGCCGTAGAAGTTCAGCGGGCTGCCGCGCAGAAGCTCGGCGGCTTCCTTGACGACTTCGTTGCCCTTGATGACTTCTTCGCCAATGTTCAGCAAGCCCACCGTCGGGTTGTCGCGATGGTCCACCGCCTGCGACAGCGCGGCGCCCATGATGGCGAATTGCAGCAGGTGCTCGGCCGTGCAGTCCACATTCGCGCCTAGGTCCAGCACCGTGGTGGCGCGGCCCGTCTGGTTCGGAATGGACGTGGCGATCGCCGGGCGGTCGATGCCGTCGAGCGTCTTGAGCACATAACGCGAAATGGCCATCCAGGCGCCGGTATTGCCCGCGGAAACGCAGGCGTCCGCCCGCCCATCCTTGACGGACTGGGCAGCGAGGCGCATGGAGGAGTCTTTTTTGCGGCGCAGGGCGACCTCAACCGGGTCGTCCATGGTGACGACTTCGGAAGCCGCCACGATCTCAATGCGATCGCGCGCCACGTTGCGGTGCTCGGAGAGCGCCGCTTCAATAGCGTCGGGAAGCCCGACCAGCAATAGCCGGGTGTCCGGAAACTGCCGGGCGAACTCGATCGCAGCCGGAATCGTGACGGGCAGACCGAAGTCTCCGCCCATACAGTCTATGGCGATGCGTATCACGGGTGCCAGGTATCAGCGCTCAGCCGAAATGGTCCGAGTACGAGTTCGGCCCGGGGGCCTTATTCGTCGGCCTTGGTCTTCAGGACCTTGCGGCCACGGTAGAAGCCGTTGGGGCTGATGTGGTGACGCAGGTGCGTTTCACCGGTGTTGGGTTCGATGGCGGTCGACGGGGCCACCAGAAAATCGTGCGAACGGTGCATACCGCGCTTGGAGGGGGACTTCTTGTTTTGTTGAACGGCCATGATGACTCCTAGAAACGGGGCGCATTGTACGCGATGCGGCCCGATGTTGATCTCAATCTTTGTGCTTCAGTTGTTCCAGCACCGCAAACGGCGACGGACGCTTGACAGCGGGCTCCTCTTCAGGAGCTTCGCTGGCCTTGGCCTGCGCGCCCGGGCATACATCATGCTTGGGCACATACGGAATGCTCAGAATGAGCTCATCTTCGATCTGGGCCAGCAGATCAAAATGATGCGAACCCACCACCTTTTCAGGTAGCTGGGACACAGAATCCCTTCCTACGCCTTCGTCGTCCTCGTCGTCGTCATCGTCGCCTTGATCGGCAAAGGAATGATCGTCGTCGAGATCGTCTTCGGATTTGACCAGTTGCAGCACGACTTCGCTGTCGACCGGATACGCAAACGGCGCATTGCACCGCTGGCACACGACTACCGGATTGGCCTGCACATGCAGACGCAGAATCGGCTGACCCAACAGCAAGCCGGTCTTGCCCTCTTCGCCTTGCACGGACCAGGTCACAAGTCCGGCTTCGCCCGGCGGTTGCTCGGGCAAGCCTTCGACCGCGCGAGCAAGACGCACCAAGGCGATCTTGCCGTGCGCGCTTTTACCCAGACGGGCAAAAGCAAAGGCGTCGATGCGCTTGACGTCGGCATTCACGCCAGCATTCACGTCACCAGCACTCACGTCGCCCGAATTCAAGTCGCCTGCATTCACGCCGGCTCGCAGGTCAGCCTTCACACCAGCACCGGCCGATCCGTCCGCGCGGCGACTCGCATCGCCAGGCTTTCCCTTCGGTGTCATGTTGATGTTCCTGCAAAAATGCCGCAAAACGTTAGATAATACTGTGACTTACGTATTACCGTCAAATGCCGCATGCCCCACAAGCCTAGCCTCATCCTCGCGTCCAGCTCGCGATATCGCAAAGAACTGTTGTCGCGCCTGCGCCTGCCCTTTTCCGCGATTTCCCCCGATGTAGACGAAACGCCACAACCCGGCGAAACGCCCGAGGTGCTGGCACTGCGCCTGTCCGTTGCCAAGGCAATGGTGGTGGCGGAAAAGCATCCGGGCAGCATCGTGATCGGCTCTGATCAGGTGGCCACCGTGGACGGCGCTCCCATTGGAAAGCCGGGCGACTTCTCGCGGGCCCAGACGCAGTTGCGCGCGCTGTCGGGCCGGCTGGTGGAGTTTCACAGCGCGTTGGCCGTGACCGACGGCCAACGAGTGGAAAAGGCCGACATCGTTACGCGCTGCCGGTTCCGCCAACTTTCCGACCATGCCATCGACGCTTACCTGCGCGCCGAAGAGCCTTACGATACTGCAGGCAGCGCCAAGGCGGAAAGCCTGGGCATTGCCCTGATGGAAAGCATTCAAAGCGACGATCCAACCGCCATCATAGGCCTGCCGCTGATCGAGTTGACACGCATGCTGGCAACTTTCGGACTGGATCCGCTCGAGGCCCCCGGAGCATCCGCATGACCGGCGCCCTGCACCTGATTCCCGTCAGCCTGGGCGACGCGCCGCCCGAGCGCTGGCTGCCCGCCGACGTGCGCGCGCTGGCCGGCCGGCTGGACACCTACATCGCCGAAAACGCCAAGACGGCTCGGGCCTTCCTGAAGCTCATCGGCACCACCCGGCCGCTTCAGGAAATCACCATCCACACACTTACCGACAAGGCCGACGCCGCGCAGATCAAGGCGTGGCTCGACCCCGCGA
>DMTA01000120.1:4449-11485 GCA_003454835.1 Achromobacter sp.
GGCGTGGCTCGACCCCGCGAAGCGCGGGGCGGAGATCGGCCTGGTGTCCGAAGCAGGCTGTCCCGCCGTCGCGGACCCCGGCGCCAAGGTCGTGGACGCGGCGCATCGCCTGGGAATCGCCGTCAAACCCTGGGTGGGCCCCTCCTCCATCCTGCTGGGCCTCATGGCCAGCGGCCTGGACGGGCAGCGCTTCGCCTTTCATGGTTATGCCCCAGTGGAACCCGGCGAGCGCGCCAAGCAATTGCGCGCCTGGGAGCAGCACTCGGCCCGCCACAACCAGACGCAACTCCTGATCGAGACCCCCTACCGCAACGCCGCGATGTTCGCCACGCTGATCGCCACCCTGAAGGGCGACACCAAGCTGTGCGTGGCCCGCTCGATGACGACGGCAGACGAATGGGTGGTCACCCACACGGTGGCCGACTGGAAGAAGCTGCCGGCGCCCCAGCTGGACAAGCTGCCGACGCTGTTCCTGTACCTGGCCCGCTGATCATGATCCGCCTCTTCTCCACGCTGCTCGCCGCGGCGGTTCTGGCGGGCTGCGCGGCGCGCGGCCCCGCCGGCCTGGACCTGGACACCTCGATCACCGCCGTCAGCCAGAGCAGCCGGGTGCGATCCGTGGTCGTGCACTACACCACCGTCGACGACGCCGAGTCGCTACGCCTGCTCTCCAAGGGCAAGGTCAGCGCCCATTACCTGCTGGACTTGGACGGCCGCGCCTATCGGCTGGTCGACGAAAACCGCGCGGCGTGGCACGCCGGCGCAAGTTCCTGGTACGGCAACATCGCGATGAACAGCACCTCGATCGGCATCGAGATCGTCAATCCGGGCTGGACCGAGGGAAGCAACGGCGAGCGCGTCTGGCACGCTTATGACGACCGCCAGGTCCGGGCGCTGACCATCCTGCTGCGCGACATCATCCGCCGGCACAACATCGTCCCGGAAAACGTGGTCGGCCACAGCGACATCGCGCCGCAGCGCAAGGTGGATCCCGGCCCGTTGTTCCCCTGGAAGGCGCTGGCGGACGCCGGCATCGGGCGCTGGTACAACGAGGCCGGCGCGGCCCAGCATCTGGCGCGCCTGCAAATCGAGGGTGTACCGGACGTCGCCTGGTTTCAGAAACAGCTGCAGCGGCTGGGCTATGCCAGTCCGCAGGACGGCACACTGGATCGCGCGACGATCAACACGCTGGCCGCGTTCCAGATGCACTACCGCCCTGCCCTGCACGACGGCCAGCCCGACGCGGAAACCGCCGCCATCATGCTGGCCATCCAATAGCCGCGGCAGCCATAGCTGCTACGGCCGATGCTGCGGCAGCCGATGCTGCGACAGCCGATGCTGCGACAGCCGATGTTGCACCAGCCGTTGCCGCGGCAACCGTCGCTGCGGCAGCCGTTGCTGCGGCGGCCCGCCATCGCGGAGGCGGACTACGCGCGCCGCCGCCACCAGGCGACGACGCGCCACCCTAGCAGCACCGCCAGCACGCCGGCATAGATCGCGGGCTCCGACAGGTCATTCTTGCCGGCCTTGTGCCACCAGTAGTGCAGGATGGCCAGCAGGCCGATGGCATAGATGGTCCGGTGCAGCGTCTGCCAGCGCCTGCCCAGACGTCGCATCGCCCACTGCGTAGAGGTGGCGGCCAGCGCCGTCATGAGCACAAAGGCCGAAAATCCCACCATGATGAAGGGTCGTTCGACGATGTCACGCACCATTTCGGCCGGATCGAAGCCCCGGTCCCACCACACCCACGCCATGAAATGGAGCGCTGCGTAGAAGAAGGCGAACAGTCCGCACATGCGGCGTATGCGCACCAGTGCGGGCTGGCCCGTCAGCCGCCGCAGCGGCGTAACCGCCAAAGTGACAAGCAGGCACACCAGCGCCCATGTACCCGACGAACGGGTCAGGAATTCAACTGGATTGGCGGTAAGCCCGTCGTGCATCCCTAACCAGATCCAACGGGCGAACGGCGCCAACCCCAGAAGGAAGAGCAACGGCTTGAAGCGCCCGACTGTCTGAGCCGAGAGCTGCGCCTTCCTGGGAGCCGCAGCCGGGGCAGCACGAGGAGCAACGGACACGGAGCAGCGCCTCAGTAATTGGCCTTCAGGTCCATGCCCTGATACAGAGACGCCACCTGATCACCGTAACCGTTGAACATCAGCGTCTTGCGCTTGGGCGTGAACAGACCGTCCTCGCCGATGCGGCGTTCGGTGGCCTGGCTCCAGCGAGGATGGGCGACGTTGGGGTTCACATTGGCGTAGAAGCCGTATTCCTGGGGAGCTGATTTGACCCAGGACGTGACAGGCGGCTTTTCAACCAGCCGGATCTTCACTAACGACTTGCCGGATTTGAATCCATATTTCCACGGCACAGCCAGCCGCAGGGGTGCGCCGTTCTGGTTGGGCAGCACGCGCCCATAGACGCCAAAGACGAGCATCGCCAAGGGGTGCATGGCCTCGTCCAGACGCAGCCCCTCTACATACGGCCACTCCAGGATGGCGGCGCGCACGCCCGGCATGTTCTCCCGCTGGACGGCAGTGACGAATTCGACGTACTTGGCGTTGCCGTTCGGCTCCACCTGCTTCAGGACCTCGGACAGCGAATAGCCCACCCATGGAATGACCATGGACCAGCCTTCCACGCAGCGCAAACGGTAGACGCGGTCTTCCATCGGGGCGAGTTTGAGCAACTCTTCAATAGTGAACGTACGCGGCTTGTTGACCTCGCCCTCTACGCTGACCGTCCACGGCCGCGTCTGCAATTTGCCGGCATTTTTGGCCGGATCGCCCTTATCTACCCCGAACTCGTAGTAATTGTTGTAGGACGTCACGTCCTCGAGCGACGTCTGCTTGTCCATGACGCTGAACGCGGGATTGGACTTGGCCGGCAGCGCGCCCGCGTCCTGCGCGTAGGCAGCCCGGGTAGCCCAGCCCGGCAACCCGAGCGTGGCGGCGGCCGCACCAGCGCGCAGCATCAGCTCGCGACGCGATCGCCACACGGCCTCGGTAGTGATCTCGGACGGCAGTAAGTCGTCGGGCTTGCGAATCAGCATCGTAATCTCCGGTATGGCGCCGCGCTGAGCGCGCGCCCGCGTCAACCATGGACGCTGGACAGGTCTATCTTATTCCGCGGCGCCGGCGCAAAGCACGCGAAACGCCTTCCGGATAGACCTGCCAGGCCGGCGGACGTTCCTGCCGGCTTTCAACAGCCAGGGCCTATGCGACGGCACTTACGCGCGGCAGCAGCCATTCGCGCACCAGGGGCACAGTGTCGAGCACCGCTTGCGGGGCACATCCCTCAAGTTCCTTCAGGGTGTGCGCGCCATAAGTGACGCCCAGTCCGTGCACGCCAGCGTTGCAGGCCATCTGCAGATCATGCGAGGTATCGCCCACCATGATGACCCGCGCCGGATCCACGTCCAGCTCCTGCATCAGTTCGTGCAGCATGGCCGGATGCGGCTTGCTGAAGGTTTCGTCGGCGGTGCGGGTGGCATCGAACAGCGGACCCAGGCCGGTCGCGGCAAGCGCACGCGTCAGGCCGACACGGCTCTTGCCCGTGGCGACAGCCAGCCGCACGTTCTGGCTGGCCAGGTCGGTCAGCAGCTCGTTGATGCCCTCGAACAGGCGCAGTTCCGGATCGCGCAGCAGATAGTGGGTGCGATAGCGCTCGAGGAAGCGCGGCAGCATGGCCTGCGTCAATTCGGGGACGGCACGACGCAGTGCGCTTTCGAGCGATAGGCCGATGACCCAGCTCGCCTCGGACGCGGACGGCACCGCCAGATCCAGATCGCGGCAAGCGCCCTGGATGGCGGCCACGATGCTGTGCGTGGAATCCATCAGGGTGCCATCCCAGTCAAAGACGACCAGCGAATACGACATATCAGGCAGACTCCAGTGTTTTCAGGATGTTCCGGCAAGCTGGGGGGAGCTCGGCGGTCAGTGTCATGACCTCGCCCGTCAGCGGGTGAGGCAAGGTAAGGCGGTGCGCGTGCAGGAACATGCGGTTAAAGCCCTGCCGCGCAAACTGCGCCCGCACGTCGTCGTGGCCGTATTTATCGTCGCCAACGATGGGAAAGCCACTGGCGGCCAGATGGACCCGGATTTGATGGGTGCGTCCGGTGCGCAGTTCGGCGTCGACCAGACTGTAACCGCCAAAACGCTGTTTAAGCGTGACAATCGTGTGCGCCGTCTGCCCGTCCGGATCGACCTTGACGCGGCGCTCGCCGGACTGCGTGGTCCATTTGGTCAGGGACAGCTTGATGTGCTGGCGGTCGTTGACCCAGTCGCCCTCGACCAACGCGAAATAATGCTTGTCGCTCCGGCCCTCGCGCAGCATGGCGTGCAGAGCCAGCAGCGCGCTGCGCTTCTTGGCGACCATCAGCAGCCCGGAAGTCTCGCGGTCCAGTCGGTGCACGAGCTCCAGGAATTTGGCCTGCGGGCGCGCGGCGCGCAACTGTTCGATCACGCCAAACGAGACCCCGCTGCCGCCGTGGACCGCCACACCGGCAGGCTTGTCCACCACGAGCATGGCATCGTCTTCGAAGACGATCGGGAATTCGGCCGCGGGCACGGGACGGGGCTTGCCGGGATCCGGCAGGCGCAGGGGCGGAATGCGGACCACATCGCCTTCTTCGATCCGGTAATCGACCTGGATGCGTCCCTTGTTGACACGGACTTCGCCGCCGCGGATTGCTTTGTAGATGTGCGTCTTGGGCACCCCCTTGCACAGCCGCATGAGGAAGTTGTCCAGACGCTGGCCGGCATGCTCGGCGCCCACTTCAACCATACGGACGGCGGGGGCTGCTTTAGAGGCGGATACGGGGGAGGAAGTTTCTTTGCGCATTGCGGAAAGCGACATATAATCGGGACAGCCTTAAGGGGCTGAACTAGCCGCCTGGCGTAGAGATGCAACCAACACGCAACTCCGTCGAGCGCGCGGGCCGCCATTGTACTGCCTGCTCATTCAACCCCTGGGTCTCTTGGTCGCCGGCGCAACCGAGCCCTGCGGAATAGTGGTGTGGCATTCATCTTGCCCGCTGTTCCGGCAGGTCCGTTGCATGCCGCAAGCGGCTCTGAAGCACTGCAAGAATCGTCGCATATTTAAAGCACCAGCTGCGTGTGGGCAACCAATCCGACCGCAGCTGCCGTTCACAGCATTTTTTCCGTCAAACCACATTCAGTGAAGCTGACCCTCCTGCTGACAGAACCCCGTGCCCCACGGCACGACGTGCCCGCCTGACCCGCGGCGGATACGCCTGGGCGCCGCCCAGGTACGGTCCGCACCTTCTTGCCCGCTTCAGCCGCAGCCCGAGTGGCCCGAGGTCACGCGCCGATATCGGCGCGTCATGACAACGGAGAAACCCTCTCATGAAGCGCATGCTGTTCAATGCGACGCATCAGGAAGAATTACGCGTCGCTATCGTCGATGGGCAAAAACTCATCGACCTTGACATCGAGACTGCCGGCCGCGAACAGCGCAAAGGCAATATCTACAAAGGTGTCATCACCCGGATCGAACCCGGCCTCGAAGCTTGCTTCGTCAACTACGGCGAAGACCGTCACGGCTTTCTGCCCTTCAAGGAAGTTGCGCGCAGCTTCTTCAAGGAAGGCGTCGATGTCCGCACCGCCCGCATCCAGGACGCCCTGCGCGAAGGCCAGGAACTGATCGTCCAGGTCGAAAAAGAAGAACGCGGCAACAAGGGCGCAGCCCTGACCACGTTCATCTCGCTGGCTGGCCGCTATCTGGTCCTGATGCCCAACAACCCCCGCGGCGGTGGTGTTTCGCGCCGCGTCGAGGGCGAGGACCGCCAGGAACTGCGCGACACGATGGAGCAGCTCGACCTGCCCCAGGGCATGAGCATCATTGCCCGCACCGCAGGCATCGGCCGCAACGTCGAAGAACTGCAATGGGACCTGTCCTATCTGCTGCAGCTCTGGACCGCCATCGACGGCGCCGCGCGCGACAACTCCGCGCCGATCCTGATCTACCTCGAATCCAGCCTGGTCATCCGCGCGATCCGCGATTACTTCTCGCCCGAAATCGGCGAGATCCTGATCGACACCGACGAGATCGCCGACCAGGCTACCGCCTTCATGAGCGTGGTGATGCCGGACAACGTCCAGCGCGTCAAACGCTACCGTGACGACATCCCCCTCTTCTCGCGCTTCCAGATCGAACACCAGATCGAGACGGCCTACTCGCGTACGGTGCAACTGCCCTCGGGCGGCGCCATCGTGATCGACCACACCGAAGCCCTGGTTTCCGTGGACGTGAACTCGGCCCGCTCGACCCGCGGCGCCGACATCGAGGAAACCGCGCTGCGCACCAACTCGGAAGCGGCCGACGAAGTGGCCCGCCAGCTGCGCNNGACTTCATCGACATGGAAGACAGCAAGAACCAGCGCGCCGTCGAACAGCGCCTGCGTGATGCGCTCCATTTCGACCGCGCCCGCGTCCAAATGGGCAAGATCTCGCGTTTTGGCCTGATGGAACTGTCGCGCCAGCGCCTGCGTCCGGCCCTGAACGAGGGCTCGCACATCACCTGCCCGCGCTGCAACGGCACCGGCGTGATCCGCGACGCCGAGTCCAGCGCCCTGCACGTCCTGCGTCTGCTGCAGGAAGAAGCCATGAAGGAAAACACCGCGGCGGTCCACGCCCAGGTGCCCGTCGACGTGGCCACTTACCTGTTGAACGAAAAGCGCGCCGACATCACCAAGATGGAAGCCCGCCTGAAGGTCAACCTGATGCTGATCCCCAACAAGCATCTGGAAACGCCGCACCATCACATCGAGCGCCTGCGCCACGACGATCCGCGCCTGGAAGAGCTGAAGACCAGTTTCGAACTGGTGGAAGCGCCGGCCACGGATGCACCCTGGCAGCCGCGCGAAAACGAAATCAAGTCGCGTCCGGAAGCCCTGGTCAAGGGCATCACGCCGTCGCAGCCCGCCCCCGTCTCCACGCCCGCAGCGCCCGCAGCCGCACCGGCCGCGCCCGCAGCAGGCACCGGTCTGGGTGGTCTGTTCAAGCGTCTGGTCGGTTGG
>DMTA01000342.1 GCA_003454835.1 Achromobacter sp.
AACTCACCGCGCAGCAGTTCGCCGGGCGCCAGTTCCGGGAACAGCGCAGACAGGAGGCGGATCTCGCTGGGCGAAATGCGGCGCGCGATATGGTGCGGACGCAACTGGCCGGGGTGGGTCAACCCGGCCGCGGCCAGCAGTTCGGCAAGCGCGTGCAGCGTGTTCTTGTGGAAGTTCGCCACGCGCTGCGCCTTGTCCGGCACGACCAGCGCGCGTTGCCGCAGCGGATCCTGGGTGGTGACGCCGGTGGGGCATTTGCCGGTGTGGCAGGCCTGGGCCTGGATGCAGCCGATGGCGAANNCGGCGTTGCACCAGTCCGCGCCCATCGCCATCACGCGAGCCATGTCGAACGCGGTGATGATCTTGCCCGATGCGCCCAGCTTGATGCGATCGCGCAGGTTCACGCCGATCAGCGTGTTGTGCACCAGCCGCAGGGCCTCGCGCAGCGGCGTGCCGACGTGATCCACGAATTCGACGGGGGCGGCGCCGGTGCCACCTTCCGCGCCGTCCACCACGATGAAGTCGGGCGTGATGTTGGTTTCCAGCATGGCCTTGACGATGGCGAACCATTCCCACGGATGTCCCACGCAGAACTTGAAGCCGACCGGCTTGCCGCCTGAGAGCTCGCGCAGGCGCGCCACAAACTTCATGAGGCCGATGGGGCTGTCGAACGCGGAATGGCTGGCCGGGGAATTGCAGTCCTGCCAGGGCGCCACGCCGCGCGCTTCAGCGATCTCGATAGTGACCTTGCCCGCCGGCAGGATGCCGCCGTGGCCGGGCTTGGCGCCTTGCGACAGCTTGATCTCGATCATCTTGACCTGCGGCGTACAGGCGTTGCGTACGAAGGCTTCTTCGGAAAACGCGCCGTGCTCGTCGCGGCAACCGAAGTAGCCCGAGCCGATGTTCCACACCAGGCTGCCGCCCGGCTGGCGATGGTAGCGGCTGATGCCGCCTTCGCCTGTGTCGTGCGCGAAGTCCCCTTGCCGCGCGCCTTCGTTCAGCGCCAGCACCGCATTGGCCGACAGCGCGCCAAAGCTCATGGCCGACACGTTGAATACCGACATGGAGTAGGGCTGCGTGCAATCGGGCCCGCCCACGGTCACGCGAAAGTCGGTGTCGTTGATGTGCGAAGGCGACATGGAATGGTTGATCCATTCGTAGCGGTCGCCGTAGACGTCTTCCTGGGTGCCGAAGGGACGCTTGTCGATCTCGCGCTTGGCTCGCTGATAGACGATGGAACGCTGTGCGCGCGAGAAGGGCGAGGCCTGCGTGTCGTCCTCCAGAAAATACTGGCGGATCTCCGGACGGATGAATTCGAACAGAAAGCGCAGGTTGCCCAGCACCGGATAGTTGCGGCGAATGGCGTGGCGCGGCTGGATCAGGTCGTACACGCCCAATGCGCCCAGCATTGCCAGCGGCACGGCCGCCGCGAGCCACCACAAAGACGCGGTGGCGGCTAGCACAGCGGTAATCGCCGCGCCGGCCAGGGTCAGGAAAAAGGCCGTGAAGCGGCCGGCTATCCAGTTCATGTCCATCTCCGTATTTCGGAATGGAGCCACCATACACCAGCGCAGCCGTCTGGCGGATGAACGGCGCGTCGTGCGCGTCGGCGTTGGCGCGGCACTCGCCCGGGTGTGCGGCGCGCCGAAACCCGCATGGCTGCTGGCTTTACGATGGGGCAAAAAAAACGGCCTCCCGCATCAGGAGGCCATTCTTGGAACTCAGTTTCTCAGCAACTGGACGCCGAGGGCGTCTTCTCGACGGCCAGGCCGAACAGCGGACGCAGGCGCACGCCCAGCGCGCTGCCGGCAAACGCGGCGGGCAGCCACAGCCAGGCATGCAGGCTGCCCGACAGGATGCCGCTGAAGTAGGCGCCGATGTTGCAGCCGAAGGCCAGGCGGGCGCCGTAGCCGAGGAGCAGTCCGCCGATCACCGCGCCGGCGAGCGAGCGCGCCGGCACCTTCCAGATGGGGGCAAATTTGCCGGCTGCGCTGGCCGCGGCCAGCGCGCCGAGCATGAGGCCGATGTCCATGACGGTGGTGACATCCTGGCGCAGCGGCGCGGCCAAGGACGGCTGCTTGGCCCAATAGGCCCAGGTGGCGACGTCGCCGCCCGCCGCATCCAGCGCCTTGGCGCCCCACAACGCGAATGCCGATGTAATGCCCCACGGACGACCGGCCAGCGCCAGCGTCGCGAAGTTCAGCACGACCAGCGCCACGCCGCCCCAGATGAGCGGCCACGGGCCCTGCAGCAGCGAGGCCGGGCGGGCGGTGCGCGAAGCGAACGAAATCACGTGGCCGTGGCGGCGTTTTTCCAGCACGGTGGCGATCCAGGCGATCAGGGCGAAGACGGCCAGGTTGGCGATGATGGCGGGCGCCAGACCCCAGGTCTTGATGAGCGATGTGGGCGCCAGTGCGGGCAGACTGGACCACCAGCCGAAATTGGCCGTGGCGATGACCGAACCCACGATGAAAAACAGCAGCGTCACCACCATGCGGGTGTTGCCACCGCCTACCGCAAAGAGCGTGCCCGACGCGCAGCCACCGCCCAATTGCATGCCGATGCCGAACAGGAATGCGCCGAGCACGACCGACACGCCTGGGGGCGACACGAAGCCGTTGACCGGCTGGCCGAACAGCGTACCCGCAGCCAGGAAGGGGAAGAACAGCAGCACGCCCGCGGCCAGCATCAGCATCTGTGCACGCAGGCCCGCGCCGCGGCGGTCCGACACGAACACGCGCCAGGCCTGCGTGAAGCCGAACGAGGCGTGGTACAGCGTGACGCCCAGCAGCGCACCGATCACCCATAGCGCGCCTTGGCGCCAGCTGACGGTCTGGTTGAGATACAGCGCGCCGGCCAGCACCAGC
>DMTA01000568.1 GCA_003454835.1 Achromobacter sp.
TCGTGCCCTTCCCGCCCGGCGGCCCCACCGACGCGCTGGCGCGCCGCCTGGCCGAAAAGCTGCGCGAGCCGCTCAAGCAGAACGTCATCGTCGAAAACCGCAGCGGCGCCGGCGGCAACATCGGCNNGCCAAGCCCGACGGCTACACCATTCTGTTCGGCACGTCCGGCCCGCTGGCCATCAACGTCAGCCTGTACAAGAAGCAGAACTACAACCCCGAGACCAGCTTCGCGCCCATCATCCGCATCGGCCACCTGCCCAACATCCTGGTCGTGAACCCGTCGGTGCCCGCCAACAACATGCAGGAGCTGATCGCCTACGCGCAGAAGAATCCGGACAAACTGAGCTACGCCTCGTCCGGCAACGGTGCGTCGTCGCACCTTGCCGGCATCCTGTTCAACCGCATGGCCGGCACCAAGATCATGCACATCCCGTACAAGGGCACCGGCCCCGCGCTGAACGATCTGCTGGGCGGCCAGGTGTCGATGTCGTTCACCGACATCCTGACTGCGCTGCCCTACATCAAGGCGGGCAAGCTGCGCGCCATCGGCCTGGCCAGCGCGCAGCGTTCCGACGCGCTGCCCGAGCTGCCGACGCTGTCCGAGCAGGGGCTGAAGGGCTATGACGTCAGCGTCTTCTTCGGCATCGTCGCCCCCAAGGACACGCCGCCCGATGTGGTGAACACGCTGAACCAGGCCTTCAAGACGGCGCTGTCCGATCCCGCGATCGAGCAGACGCTGCGCATGCAGGGCATCGTCGAAGCGCAGGACAAGACGCCGCAGGGCCTGTCCACCTTCATCACCACCGAAGTCCCCAAGTGGCGCGAGCTGATCCAGAGCGCCAACGTTTCCATCGACTGACGCGAAGAATTCCATGGCTCACACCCTACCCAATGCCGGCGCCCTTGCGGGCTGCAAGGTGATCGATCTGTCGCGCGTGCTGGGCGGTCCGTACTGCACGCAGATCCTGGCCGACCACGGCGCAGACGTGCTGAAGATCGAGCCACCGGGCGGCGACGAGACGCGCGGCTGGGGTCCGCCCTTTCTGGGCGAGACCGCGTCGTACTTTGTCGGCGTGAACCGCAACAAGGACGGCATGACGCTGGACCTGTCGCAGCCTGCCGGACAGGAACTGCTGCGCCACCTGCTGGCCGACGCCGACGTGCTGGTCGAGAACTTCAAGCCTGGCACGCTGGAGAAGTGGGGCCTGGGCTATGAAGACCTGAAGTCGGCCTTCCCCGCGCTGATCCATTGCCGCGTCAGCGGGTTCGGCTCGGACGGCCCGCTGGGCGGGTTACCCGGCTACGACGCCTGCGCGCAGGCGATGTGCGGACTGATGAGCGTGAACGGCGATGCGGATGGCGAGGCGACGCGCGTGGGCCTGCCGGTCGTGGACATGGTGACGGGACTGAACGCGGCGGTGGCGATCCTGCTGGCGCTCAACGAGCGCACGCGCAGCGGGCTGGGGCAGTTCCTGGACATCACGCTGTATGACTGCGCGCTGTCGCTGCTGCACCCGCATGCGCCGAATTACTTCTACAGCGGCAAGGTGCCGCAGCGCAGCGGCAACGCGCACCCAAACATCGCGCCGTACGAAACCTTGCCGACCGCCAGCGGGCCGATCTTCCTGGCCGTGGGCAACAACCGCCAGTTCGCGATGCTGGCGCAGACGCTCGATGCCCCGGCGCTGGCCGAGGATGCACGCTACGCCACGAATGCAGACCGCCTGCGCCATCGCCAGTCCCTGCGCGACGATCTCTCTGCGCTGCTTGCCCGCCACGAAGCCGCCGCGCTTGCCGATCAACTGCTGCGCGCCGGCGTGCCTGCCGCCCCCGTGCAGACGGTCGACCAGGCGCTCGCGCATCCGCACACGCGGCACCGCGGCATGGTGCTGGAACAGGGCGATTACAAAGGCGTGGGCTCGCCCATCAAGCTGTCGCGCACCCCCGCCACGCTGCGCAAGCTGCCGCCGGACCTGGCGCTGCCAGCGGGGCAGGACTGATCCCGCATCGATGACACCGCCCGGCGCCCGCCGGGCTTTTTTTTGGGGCCGAGTCTTCGCTTGGCAGGTCTTCAGCACCGCCCCAATTGCGCCGTTGCCCCGCGCGCAACAACTTAGACATTTGGTTTCAGCACGCCGCCCTATTGCCGCCGTAGACTTTTTTTGCATTTTGCGTCGCATCTGCACGCTTTCCCGAGCCACATAAAAAGGCGAGCCACATAAGAGGAAATAAAAGACTATGGCCACGACAGACTCACAAGACCACGGCCAGCTGAAACGGGTGATGGGCCCGAAGCTGCTCCTGCTATTCATTGTTGGCGACATCCTGGGCACCGGCGTCTACGCACTGACCGGGCAGGTCGCTGCGGAAGTCGGCGGCGCAGCGTGGCTGCCGTTCCTGGTCGCCTTCGGGGTGGCCCTGCTGACCGCGCTTTCCTACCTTGAACTGGTCACCAAGTACCCGCGCGCCGCCGGCGCCGCACTCTACGTCCACAAGGCGTTCGGCGTGCACTTCCTGACGTTCATCGTCTGCTTTACCGTCATGTGTTCCGGCCTGACGTCGGCCGCCACCGCCTCGCAGGCCTTCGCCGCCAACCTGTTCGCCGCAATGGGCATCGAGGCCGAAAAGCACTGGATCACGCTTGGCGCGCTGGGCTTCATGACGCTGGTCATGCTGGTCAATTTTCGTGGCGCGACTGAAAGCGTTCGCGCCAACGTCGTGCTCACGCTGATCGAGCTGTCGGGTCTGCTGATGGTCATCCTGCTGGGCTTTTACGCGATGTCGGACGGCCAGGCGGACTTCTCGCGCGTCGTTGCATTCGACACGCCCGAGGACAAGAGCGTGTTCCTGGCCGTGACCTCGGCGACGGCGCTGGCGTTCTTCGCCATGGTCGGCTTCGAGGATTCGGTCAACATGGCCGAGGAAACGCACGATCCCAGCCGCATCTTTCCGAAAGTCATGCTGACCGGCCTGGGCATCACGGCGGTCATCTATGTGCTGGTGTCCATCTGCGCCGTTGCGCTGGTGCCGGTGGGCGAACTGGCCAAGAGCAGCACGCCGCTGGTGCTGGTGGTCAAGCGCGCCGCGCCGGATCTGCCCGTGGAGTACATCATGCCGATCATCTCGATGTTCGCCGTGGCGAACTCGGCGCTGATCAACATGATGATGGCCAGCCGCCTGTTGTACGGCATGTCGCGCCAAGGTGTGCTCCCGTCCTTCCTGGCGCACGTGCACCGCAAGAACCAGACGCCGTGGACGGCCATCCTGTTCACGACGGCGCTGGCCTTCGGCCTCATCATCCTGGTTTCGCTGACCGACTCGCAGGCGATCCGTGCGCTGGGAGGCACCACCGCGTTGCTGCTGCTGGGCGTGTTCGCGTTCGTGAACGTCGCGGTGCTGGTGCTGCGGCGTGACAAGGTCAAGCACAAGCACTTTTCCATCAATCGCATCGTCCCGTGGCTGGGCGCCGGGGCGTGCCTGTTCCTGGTTACGCCGTTGACGGGCCGTGACGTGATCCAGTATCAGGTCGCCGGCTGGCTGCTGCTGCTGGGCGTGGTGATGTGGTTCGTGACCTGGCTGGCGCGGCGGCGCGAGGCCAAGATGGAGCTGGATCCCTCGGCGCTGGAGTGATGCGTGGCGCCCCGGCTGAGGCTACCGCAGCCGGGCGCCTCAGCCTGACGTATTGGCCGCGGCGTCACACCGAGGACGCCCCCGCCGGGCCTGGCG
>DMTA01000024.1 GCA_003454835.1 Achromobacter sp.
GCGTTGGCAAGCAGGCAGTACAAGGCGCCGATCAGGCCCAGCGCCCGCACCGACCCGGCACGCTTGCGCAGCGGGCCGCCGGGGTCGCCGAAGCAGGCCCAGAACGCGGCGATGGCGGTCCAGCCCAGGCGCGGTTCGTGCACCAGCACGGCGAGGATGACGGGGGCCGCGCTGATGGCGGCGGCTTGCAGGGCATCGAGCCACAGCACATTGCGCAGGGAGGCGCGCCAACGGGTAAGCAGATTATTCAAGCGGATGAAATGCAGCGGAAAAAGCCTGGGCAGGCCGGAAAGAGGGCAACCCTACCATGTCGACAAGACAGCGGCGGGAGGGGGCATGACGAAGCGCTGAATCAGACGGATAAAGCGACGCGCCAGCTGCCTGCAAAGCCGCGCCAAACATGAATCCGCGCACCTTAACACTGTTAGTTACATGTGTGTGACTTTATGGCGCGGAGGGAGCAGAATGCGCGAATATCGTGTCCCGATCTGCGCCCGGACAGCGCAGGCAACATGTCGGGGCACAACTGGAGCAAGCCGATGATCAATACCGAGTCTTGCCAACATCCCGTGGTCAGCGATGCGGACATCACCGCCATGATCGCCGGCCGCGACGGGCTGCGTGTGCTCTTGCAGCCGCAAGTCGACCTGCTGACAGGTCGCATCGTTTCTGCCGAAGCGCTGGTGCGCTGGCAGCACCCGCAGCTGGGCATCGTCATGCCCGCCGATTTCATTCCCGCAGTGAACCGGCTGGGGCTGGATTGCATGCTTTTCGAGCGCGTGTGCGTGCGGGTCATCGACGCACTGCAGACGCTGCGCCGCGTTGGCGTGGCTGTGCCGCTGGCGATCAATGCGCCGGCCACCACGCTTTCGGAACTGCGTTGCGTGGATTTTCTGCTGGACCGCGTGCGGGCGGCGGAACTGCCCCCGTCGCTGGTGCGTGTTGAACTGACTGAAGACCAGCCCATTCACGATCTGGACGTGCTGCGTGCGTCGCTGTTGCGCCTGGAAGAGGCGGGGTGCGAAGTCAGCCTGGACGATTTTGGCACCGGCCATGCGTCGTTGAAACTGCTGTCGGCGCTTCCCTTGTCCGAAGTAAAGATCGATCAGTATTTCGTCACGCGCATGCGGCGCAGCGCCGTGGCCTTCGAGGTTCTGCGCACCGCTGCGGAACTGGCCACCCGGCTGGGTTGGCGCGTGGTCGCGGAAGGCGTGGAAAACGTGGCTGACATTCCCGCCCTGCGGGCCGCGGGATGCCGCTATGGTCAGGGATTTTCACTGGGCCGTCCGATGCCGCTGGACGAATTGATCCTGCGCCTGCGTACGCAGCGTGACGGCGGCGAGCCGCTGGCGGCGCCCGCCGCCTATGCGTCGTCGTGGCTGGATGCGTTCGACGGTCCCACTCAGGACGAGCCGGGCCTGCCTGCCATGCACACTGCCTTACTGTAGACACGCTGCAAGGGTAGTTTTTACCGATCGGCGCGGGAATCTCCGCAGGGCGCCTCCGTCCCCCAAAATTGTCTTCCTCGCTTCTCCCCCGGCGCGCCGGGTCAGGCACGCCGGTTGCTAAAGGGTAAGGGCGGAATATCTCCGCTTCTTTCCAGGAGACGTGTGATGGCCAATCAGAACCAGCCCGACCAGCAAAAGCAACCGCAAAAGCAGCAATCCCAGGAGAATCCCCGGGATCGCAACCAGTCGCCGGGTCAACAGCCCGGTCAATCGGGCCAGCAGATGGATAAAGACCGGAATCAGCAAGGTCAGACTTCCGATCAGCACAACAAGACTCAGCGCTAATCGCTTTGGCTATGCCAGCCGCGTGACCAGCGCGCGGTGGAGTGCGTAGCATTTGACGGCCCCGGCCGCGTCCCCTCTCCGTGGCGCAGCCGGGGCCGAATTGCGTCTGAACGGCGAGAATGAAAACGTCCTATGCGGACAGGCAGAGCACGGCCGGACCGTCGCGCAGCAGCTCCGTCATCGGCAGCAAACCGTCGGCGCCCGCGCGCACACGGCGTCCCGTCAGGGCGTCGTGCAGTGACAGGCCGGGAGTGCCGTCGGGCAGGCGAAGCGCCGTGTCAGCCCAGAACGCCCGCGCCCCGTCCGCACCGCCACAGGCGTATCCGGCCAACTGCAGCGCGCACGTCCGCGCCCCGACGATGAGGGCGGTCTGGCCTTCGTGTTGCCGCACATATGCCAGCACGTGACCCGCCAGCACCCCCACGGCCGAAACGGACTGGAAGCCGCCGCCCGCGAAAGGCGCCGGGGCGCGCTGGCGGGCCATCAGGAGCCGGTGGATCAGCGCCTGTTTAACCGCGCCGGTGCGCCAGGCGGATTCCGACAGGTCCACCGCCACGTCGCGCGATCCGTCGGCCAATAGCCGGGCGCGCAGGGCATAGTCGACCGGCCGGCGATTGTCGGGATCGACCAGACTGAAATCCCACAGGTCGGTTCCCTGATACAGATCCGGCACGCCGGGCAGCGTATTGCGCAGCAGCGTTTGAGTAAAGGTGTTGACCATGCCCGCGGGCGCGATCTCAAGCGCAAAGGCGGCAATGCTGGCTAGCACGGCGCGGCCTTCGGGATCACCGCCCAGCCATGCCAGACAATGCTTCGCGGCGGCTTCGTACGTGGGATCCTGATCGGTCCAGCTCGTGTGGAGCTTGGCTTCACGCAACGCTTTTTCCTGCCATTGGCCGATGCGGCCCAGCCACTCCTGCAGGGCGTCGGGCGCCCAGTCGGCCGGCTCCGCAGGCCATTCGCAGGGCCAGGCCCCGATCAGCGTCTGGATGAGCATGTAGCGGTCTGCGCGGGTGATGCCGTCGGGCAATGCATCGATCCAGCCGCGCGCGGCTTCCTGCCAGCGATCGGGCATTTCGGTCAGGACGGCAAGACGCATCCGCGAATCTTCGCCACGCTTGTGGTCGTGCGTGGCAGTGGCCAGCATGGCGCGGGGATGGGTGCGCGCGCGCGTGACGCAGGTGGCGAAGAAGTCTTCGGCGGACAGGCTGAAACGTGCCGGCGAGGCGCCGACCTCGTTGCGCGACAGGAGCGGGCCGTAGCGGTAGAAGAGGGTGTCTTCCAGCGCCTTGGCGGCCAGCGGCGGCGTCAACTGCTGGAAGCGGCGCAGGGCGGTGGGATGGTCCGTTTCACCATTCAACCACTGCGCGATTTGCGGCAGCAGCGTCGCGTCGGCCGAGCCTTCGCGGGCCGCCAGCGCCGTCGCGGCGCC
>DMTA01000103.1 GCA_003454835.1 Achromobacter sp.
ACGGACGAAGCGCCCGGGACGGACGATGCGCCCGGCGTGGCGGGCACCGAGGAACCCGGCGCCTGCGGGACCGAACGGTCGGCCGGGAAGCTTTGCATCACACCGGAATCGACGGCAGCGCCGCCGGTGCCCTTGTGGCTGACGTAGGCCAGGCCGGCGGTGGAGGCAAAAAACACGACCGCGGCCCACTTGGTGGCGCGCGACAGGAAGTTGGCCGCACCGGTGGCGCCGAACAGGCTGCCCGACGAGCCGCTACCGAAAGCGGAGCCCATGTCGGCGCCTTTGCCCTGCTGAAGCAGGACCAGGACGATGATAGCCAGCGCCGAGATCACTTGGACGGCCAGCAGAATTTTGAGCATCAGGGGCATTACAGACTCCGGAACGGAAACTTAGATGGCGGCAATTCGCAAAAACTCTTCGGCCACGAGCGACGCGCCGCCGACCAGGGCTCCGTCGATATCAGTCATGGCGAACAAACTGGAGGCGTTGGCGGCTTTGACGCTGCCGCCGTACAACACTTGAACCTGCGCCGCACCGAGGGTGCGCAGGGCGGCGCGGATGGCGCCGTGGACTTCCTGGGCCTGCTCCGGCGAGGCCGTGCGGCCGGTGCCGATGGCCCAGACGGGTTCATAGGCAAGAACCATGCGGGAAACGGCATCGGCGCCCAACGCCAGCACGGGCTTGAGCTGCCGCTCGATCACAGCCAGCGTGTTGCCGGCTTCGCGGTCGGCCAGGGATTCACCGACGCAGACCACGGGGGTCAGGCCGGCGGCCAGCGCGGCCTGGGCCTTGGCGGCCACGGTCTCGTCGGTTTCGCCATGTAGCACGCGGCGTTCGGAATGGCCGGCCAGCGCCCAGCGGCAGCCGAATTCCTTCAGCATCGAACCGGAGACTTCACCCGTGTACGCGCCCTTGTCGTGCGCGCTGACGTCTTGCGCGCCCCACGACACGCTGCTGCCGGTCAGCGCCGAAGCGGCCTGCGCCAGGTACGGGAACGGAACACAGATGCCGATTTCGCAGTGACCCGCTGCATCCGCGGCACGAAGCTCGGTCAGCAACGCGGCGTTCTCGGCGAGGTTGCCGTGCATCTTCCAGTTGCCCAGCACAAGGCGGGCGCGGTTTTCGACTGAAGTCATGGCGAATTTGTCTGACGATTGGGGGTGAGGGGGTGAGCCTGCAGGACCAGATACAGGGGCCTTGTGCAGCAACCGCCCACGGGCCTGCCTGGAAAAAATTCCAGGCGAAACCCGAGATTGTATCCTGTTGCGCGGCGATACGCCGAACGCCGCGCGTTTCTTACATCGTCAGGATGATTTTGCCGATGTTTTCCCCGCCTTCCATCATGGCGTGCGCCTTGGAAGCCTCGGCCAGCGGGAAGGTGGCGTGGACGATGGGCTTGATGGCCCCTTTTTCCAGCAGGGGCCAGGCCTGCTCGCGCAGAGCGCGGGCGATGGCGCCCTTGAAGGCGACAGGACGGGGCCGCAGCGTGGAACCCGTGATGGTCAGGCGGCGGCGCATGACCTGGGCGGTATCCACATTGGCGTGCGAGCCGCCGAGCTGAGCAATGATGACGATGCGGCCGTCGTCTGCCAGGCACTGCATGTCGCGGGCGATGTAGTCGCCGGCCACCATGTCCAGAATCACGTCGACGCCGCGTCCGCCGGTGGCGTCCAGCACTTCCTTCACGAAGTCCTGCGTCTTGTAGTTGATGCCCTTGTCGGCGCCCAGCGCCTCGACGGCACGGGCGCGATCGTCGCTGCCGACCGTCGCGTAGACCTTGTGACCCATCGCACGGGCAAGCTGGATGGCCGTGGTGCCGATGCCGCTGGCGCCGCCGTGCACCAGCAGCGCCTCGCCCTCGGACAGGCGGCCGCGGTCGAATACGTTGCTCCACACGGTGAAATAGGTTTCCGGCAGGCCGGCGGCCTCGATGTCCGACAAACCCTTGGGGATGGGCAGACATTGCGCGACGGGCGCAACGCAGTATTCCGCATAGCCGCCGCCCGCCACCAGGGCGCAGACCTTGTCGCCCACGGCAAAGCCGCTGCCGGCCACGTCGCCGCCGACGATTTCGCCGGCCACTTCCAGGCCCGGCAGATCGGACGCGCCGCGCGGCGGGGCGTAGTTGCCCTTGCGCTGGAACACGTCGGGGCGGTTGATGCCCGCAGCGGTCACTTTGATCAGAACTTCGCCGGCGCCGGCCTCGGGCGTGGGGCGTTCCACGGGGACGAGGACTTCGGGACCACCGGGGCGGGTGATTTCAACAGCGTGCATCGCGTGCCTCCTTTGCAGCAAATGGATTATTATTGCGCCCTTTGCGGCATATCGTGATGTCGTTCGGGCAGAATGTTTGCCTGGCGGCCGCAACTGGCTGGCGACACGGCGGGCGATCCCGCGGGCAACATCGCCGGCAATACTGGCAACACCCGGAAGCGTGGCAGAGTGGTCGATTGCACCGGTCTTGAAAACCGGCAACGGGCAACCGTTCGTGAGTTCGAATCTCACCGCTTCCGCCAGATTCAAAGGCAACCATCCCCACCGGCCGTCCCCAACTGGCCGTCCCAAACGGGCCGTCCCCTGCGGGCCGCCCCCATCGGGCGTACCATGGACGCAGATTCCCTCTGGAGGTTGCCATGTACAAGCACATACTCATCCCCATCGACGGATCCAGCCTGGCCAATTCTGGTCTGGAACAGGCGCTGGCGCTTGCCCGCGAATTGGGCGCGAGCGTCACCGTCCTGACGGTGACCAGCCCCTTCGAGATGCCCGCCATGGAAACCGTGCAGCTCGAAGGCGTGCGCGGCGTCTACGAAAACCAGACCCGCGAATTGGCGGCTTCCTATCTGTCCGAAGCCGCCGGCAAGGCCAGCACCGCGGGCGTGGCCTGCGTCACGGAAATGCGCGAAAGCGAGGCGCCCTACCAGGCGATCGTCGACGTGGCCATGACGCGCAATTGCGACCTGATCGCCATGTCCTCGCACGGGCGCGGCGGCATGGCCGCCCTGCTGCTGGGCAGCCAGACGCAGAAGGTGCTGGCGCACAGCACCCTGCCCGTCCTCGTTTACCGCTGACCTACACGGCCACGTAGGTCTTGGGAATGCCGGCGGCGGCCACGCCGCTGCGCAGCCGTTCCTGCGGCAAGGATTCGGCCAGCAGCGGCCTCGCCGCGAGCAGCCGGGTCAGGTCGACGCCGGTGCGATAGCCCATGCTTTCCAGCATGAACACCAGATCCTCGGTGACGATGTTGCCCGACGCGCCCGGCGCGAACGGGCAGCCGCCCAGACCGCCCAGGCAGGAATCGAAGGCGCGGATGCCTTCGTCCAGCCCCGCCAGCGCATTCGCCAGGCCCAACCCCATCGTGTCGTGCAGATGCAGCTTGGTCAGCCTCGCGCCCACGGCGTCCTGCGCGGCGCGCACTGCCTCGCGCACGCCCGCGGGATGTGCGTAGCCCACGT
>DMTA01000453.1 GCA_003454835.1 Achromobacter sp.
CGGCGGGGTCGGCGGACAGGGCGGCCTGCCAGGCGGCAGGCAATTGCGCGGCCTGGGCGGCCAGGGCGTTGGACGTGAGGCGGTTGTCGATCGGCATGGGCGCGATTTTGGCACATTGGCCCCGGTCAGGCAGGTCGAATCGGCCGCCCCGATCAGACCTGCCAGCGTGAACCCGCCAGCCCGCTCAGACCGGCCAGCCGGATTGCCGATGCGCCGAATCCCAGAACATCCATTCGAGCTGTGCGGCATGGGTGTAGGCCTGGTGCATCGCGGTCAGCGTCTGCGGCGAGGCCGCTTCCGCCGCGCGATCCACGCTGGCGATCACGGCGCGGACCAACGCGTGAAAATCGTCGCCGGCGTAGGTGTCGATCCATGCCGCATACGGATTGGGCCGCACGGCGCGCGCGTGGATGTCGCGCCCGATCTCGGCGTAGATCCAGAAGCAGGGCAGCAGGGCCGCCAGGACGACGGGATAGGGCGCGCTCCAGGCGGTGGCGATCAGGAAGCTGGTGTAGTGATGGCTCGCCGGCGTCAGCGGCGTGGCTTCGAAGGTGGCGGTGTCGATGCCGAACTGCTGCATGAAGCCCGCGTGCAGGCTGCGCTCGGCGACGACGGCGCCCTTGGCGGCCTCGGCAAACTGCACCACGCCGTCGGCATCGTCGGCCTTGGCGGCGGCGATGGCGAGCGCCCGTCCGAACGCCACCAAGTAGTGCGCGTCCTGGATCATGTAGTGCTTGAACGCGTCCTCGGCAAGCTGGCCGCTGGCCAGTTCGCGGTTGAACGGCATGTCGCGCGTCTTTTCATAGAGCGCGGCGTTGCGGGTCCAGGCGTCGGAGCTGAAAGACATGGAATTCCTCTGGGACAAGGCGCTGGCGCGCGGGGATCAGCGCCATCAGCGGGACAAAAGGGTAATGAGGCGAACGCGCAGGCGGATGGCGGAGTGGGTCCGGTTTGATCAGGCTGCGCGCTTGTGGTGATGACGGGCGTAGTCGAGAAGCGCGTCGCGCAGCACCACCGCCTGGTTGTGCTCGGTATTGCGCGCGCCAAAGAGCAAGGTGAGGGGACGGTCGCCCGCGGCTTCCAGTAACGCTGCCATGCGCGCCTGCTGTTCGGGCGCGGCTAGTTCAGCCAGATACTTGGCGCGGAAGTCGTCCCAGCGGTCCTCAATGTGGCTGAACCATTTGCACAGTTCGGCGCTGGGGGCGATATCGCGGGCCCATTCGTCCAGACCCAGGTCTGCGCGGCGCAGCCCGCGCGGCCACATGCGGTCCACCAGGGCAAGGTAGTGACCTTCCGGACCGGTGCCTTCATAGACACGCTGCACGATGATGCTGGAAGATTTCATGCCGGCTCCTGCGACTGAGGGTGCGGCCAGTCTACTGCACCGCAGGCATGCACAGGATCGGTGCGCGTCGGATGCTTGATGTCGCGCATTGCGCGGACGCGACAGGAGTGTGCCGCCTGGACGACAGCCAGCCTTCATGACGCAAACCTGAATGTTGGCTGAATAGCTCGGATATGCGCTGCTATTTCGGTGAACAGCGCTTAACGTCGAGCGAAGCTGCGCTATCTGCGCTTTATGCACAAGAAACAGCGCGTTGAGAAGCTTGTCGCGCCAGCGGGTTCTAGATTACATTCGCTTAATCTCTATGTAACAACCTTATTGCAGGCCGACTTCGTCGGCCTTTTTTGAACCCACGATCCTGTTGTGGCTTCGCCAGGCCGCCTGGCGCCCCTCGCCGTCATGCCGCCAAGCCATTCTTCAGTCCTGCCTCCCTTGTCCGGCATCGCCGGCATCCTCTGCCGCCGTGAAGGCACTGTGCAACGTGCGTCTTCCTGTCTGCACCGCTGCCCATGCTGAATTCCGCCGATCAGTCCGCTAGCCACCCCGGGTCGGGCAGCCGCCTGCGCATCCTGCATACGGAAGCGGCTACGGCCTTCGGGGGCCAGGAATTCTGCATCTTCAAAGAGATGGTGGCCATGCGCGAGCGCGGCCATCACCTGGAAGCCGTCTGCCAGCCGCACGCCGAGCTGGCGCAGCGGCTGCGCGACGCGGGGTTTACCGTCCACACGGTGAAGATGGCGGGGGCGCTCAATTTCATGCGCACCGTGGCGTTCGTGCGGCGCGTGGCGTCGCGCGGCCGTTTCGACGTCGTCAATACGCACAGCCGCAGCGACACGGTTCGTGCCGCGATGGGCGCGCGCCTTGCGGGCACGCCGCTCATCGTGCGCACCCGTCACCTGGCCAAGCCGATCAATTCGCTGTACGCCTACACCTGGCTGGCGCACCGCGTCATCGCCGTGAGCAGGCACGTGCATCGCCAATTGCTGGATGTCGGCGCATCACCCGCGTCCATCGCCATCGTCCATTCCCCGATCGTGGTGCCCGAATACGACAGCCAGCGCAGTGTCCGGCAAGAACTCGGTCTGCCTGACGACGCACTCGTGGTGGGCTGCGTGGCCGTCATGCGCGCGGAAAAGGGCCATGCAGACCTGATCGATGCCTTTCACCGCGTCCTGACTGCGTTTCCCCAAACCCATCTTGTGCTTGCTGGGGAAGGCATGCCGGTGTTCGAGCGCCTGAAGGCGCAGGTGGCGGCGCTGGGCGTCGAATCTCGCGTGCACTTTCTGGGCCGGCGGCATGACATCGGAAATGTGTTGCAGGCGCTCGACGTATTCGCCCTGCCAACCCACCGCGAAGCCTTTGGCACCGCGTTCGTCGAGGCCGCCGCCATGGGCGTGCCCGTGATCGGCACCGACGTGGGCGGCGTGCCTGAAACCATGCAGGCCGGGGTGACCGGCTTGCTGGTGCCGCCGCGGGACCCCGCTGCGTTGGCCGCCGCGCTGGAAAGCCTGCTGGGGGATCCGGAACGCCGCCGCCGCATGGGCGAGGCGGGCCGTAAGCTCATTCGCGGCCAGGGACTTTTCAGCGTCGGCCGCGCGGCGCAACTGGTCGAAGCGACTTACGTGCGCTGGCTGGGAGAACGGCGTGGGCCGGCCGCCGCGACGCCCCGCGGTTCAGTGCCATAACAATGCGTTCATGGCTTCGACCAGGCGGTCGCGGTAGCGGGGCAGCAGGGCTTGTACCTGCTCCTGCCGATCCTTCCAGGAATTGGGCTCAGCGCCCCGCGCGATGCGCGGCGCCGCCCAGATCGGATCCGGAAAATGCCGGTCGCCGCGCCAGCGTGGAATCACATGCCAATGCAGGTGCGGCACCATGTTGCCCAGCGACGCCAGGTTGATCTTGTCCGGCGTCAGAATCGCCTGCTGCGTTTCCTCCACCACATACACCGCCCGCATCAGCAGGTCGCGACCGTGCGTCGACAGGCTGGTCATCTCGGCCAGGTGGCCGTTCCAGATCACGCGCGTAAAGCCCGGATAGTCGGCATCGTCGACCTCGATAATGCGAAGGTGCGGTCCGCGCCACAGCAGCGTGCCGCCGTCTTCCTGGCACAGCGGACAGTTGGGATCGCGCGCGCTCAAGCCATCACCTTGCGGTACTGGACAAAGCCGGAGCGGTCGGCGATGCGGTCGTAGAGCTGCATCGCGGTCGCATTGGTTTCGTGCGTCAGCCAATAGACGCGGGCGCAGTTGGCTGCGGCCGCTTCGGCGTAGACGTGTTCGATCAGCTTGCGCCCGGCGCCCGTGCCGCGCGTGTCCTGGTCCACGTAGAGATCCTGCAGATAGCAGTAGTCGCCGGCGGTCCAGGTGGAACGATGGAAGACCCAGTGCACCATGCCGACGGCGCGGCCGCTTTCATAGGCCAGCGCCGCGTGCATGGGCTCGGCCGGATCCAAAAAGCGCGCCCAGGTGTTGCGGGTGACGGCGTCGTCGATGCTGACGCGGTAGAAGTCCTGATACCCCTTCCACAAGGGCAACCAGGTGTCGAAGTCGGTGGCGACGATGGAACGGATTTCTGCGGTACTCATGGCGCAAGGCCTCCTGGGGTTTTCAGAGTTGGGTTTCCATGGCGTCGACGATATGCCGCAGCACCTGCAGGCGAGCGTAACGCTTGTCGTTGGCCGACACCAGATGCCACGGCGCGTGGGCCACGTCGGTGCGCGTCATCATCTCGTTGGCCGCCGCCGCGTATTCGTTCCACTTGTCGCGGTTGCGCCAGTCGTCGGGCGTGATCTTGAAGTTCTTGAACGGCGATTTCTCGCGTTCGTGAAAACGCTTGAGCTGCTCGTCGGGCGTGACGGCGAGCCAGAACTTCAGCACAAGCGCGCCGCTGGCGGCAAGCTGTTCCTCGAAGTCGTTGATCTCGGCGTACGCGCGGCGCCAGCGCGCAGGTGGTATCAGCTTTTCAACGCGCTCGACCAGCACGCGTCCGTACCACGAGCGGTCAAAGATGCCGATGCGCCCGTGGCTCGGAATGCGGCGCCAGAAGCGCCACAGATAGGGCCGGGCCAACTCCTCGGTCGTGGGGGCGGATATGGGCGTGATGTCGACGTGCCGGATGTCCAGCGCATGCGTGACGCGGCGGATGGCGCCGCCCTTGCCGGCGGCATCCTGCCCCTCGAACACCAGGATCAAAGAGCGATTCCTGAACTTGTCGGACCGGGCGGCGCGCGCCAGCTGGCCTTGCAGCAGGCCGAGTTCGGATTCGTAGTCTTCCTTGTCGACCTCGGCGTCGTAGTCCAGCTTGCCCAGCCTGTCCACGATGCGTGTCGTGCTGGAGTGCGCCACGAAAGCGGGTGGCAGGCGGGGCACGCCGCGTCGGCGCAGCGCTCCGAGCACCGCCTCGGCCGTGCGGGCGGCGCGCATGTTTTCGTCGGCGCTGGGAATCACCACCCACGGCGCATGGCCGCAGTCGGTGTGATTGAGGACGACGTGGGCGCCGGCCCGGATGCGATCGAACCGCTTGTTGACCTTCATGTCGACCGGGCTGACCTGCCAGGCCGTATCGGGGTTGGCCAGCAGACGCTGCGCGCGCGTCTTCTGCGCCTTGGCGGACAGGTGAAACCACAGTTTGATGATCTGCACGCCTTCGGCGGCCAGCATGGTCTCAAAGCGCATGATGGCGGCCGAGTGCGCCTCGATTGCGTCCGCGTTGGGCTTCTTGCGCGCGGCTTCAATGATGAGCGGCGTATACCATGAGCCGAACACGATGCCCGTGCTGCCCTTGGGCGGCAGATCGCGCCAGTAGCGCCACAGCGGGGGGCGCTCAAGCTCGTCGCCTTCGCGCGGACCGTAGGCCAGCGTGCGGATGTGGCGCGGATCCATCCATTCATTCAGCAGGTTGATCGTGGCGCCCTTGCCGGCGCCATCAATGCCGGCCACGACGATGAGGAGCGTCTTGTCGGCCTGCCGCAGCCGTTCATACTGCGCATTGAGCAACGCGACGCGCAGCCGCGTTTCGAGCGCCTTGAATGCGTCTTTGGACAGAGTCGGGTCGGCTTCGGCTTCGGCAAACATGGATGCGTCGGATCGGGTGGCTGCGATCGGGCGATCTTGCGGGATAAGGCCGCGCGGCGCAAGTGCGCCGCGGCCGGGGGTCAGAGCGCGTTGACGGGAATCTTGAGATAGCGCACGCCGTTGTCTTCGGGGGGCGGGAAATGGCCCGCGCGGATGTTCACCTGGATCGCGGGCAGGATCAACGTGGGCATCGACAGCGTGGCATCGCGCCGCGTGCGCATAGCGACGAACTCGTCCTCGGTAATGCCGTCGCGCACGTGGATGTTGCCGCGGCGCTGTTCGGCCACGGTGGTTTGCCAGGCGGCCTCTCGGCCCGCGGGGGGATAGTCGTGGCACATGTAAAGCCGCGTGTCGTCTGGCAGGCTCAGCAGACGCCGGATCGATTGATACAGCAGATGCGCGTCGCCACCGGGAAAATCGCAGCGCGCCGTGCCCACGTCCGGCATGAAGAGCGTGTCGCCCACGAACGCCGCATCGCCGATCAGATAGGCCATGTCGGCCGGCGTATGGCCCGGCACGTGGATGGCCGTGGCGGTCAGCGCGCCGATCTGAAAGGTCTCGCCGTCGGCAAACAGATGACCGAACTGCGAACCGTCGAGCTGGAATTCCGGCTCCAGGTTCAGGATGGTCTTGAAGACGCCCTGCACGGTGCGGATGCTCTGGCCGATGGCGATGACGCCGCCAAGCTGGCGCTGCAGGTACGGAGCGGCCGACAGATGATCGGCATGCGCATGGGTTTCCAGCAGCCAGATGGTCCGC
Source organism: Achromobacter sp. (assembly GCA_003454835.1). Taxonomy (GTDB): domain Bacteria; phylum Pseudomonadota; class Gammaproteobacteria; order Burkholderiales; family Burkholderiaceae_B; genus Achromobacter. The sequence goes on from DMTA01000453.1 coordinate 6,178, forward strand.
AGGCTGCGCTCGCGCACGTAATTGGCCACGAGATCAGCGCTGGCGGTGCTGCTGCGGCCGGACTTGGGATCGTAGTCCAGCACGGAATCGATGATGGCGCACGCGCCGCCGGGCGCGGGTTCATGAACGACGTAGGTGATAGTCGCGGTGGCGGGGTCGAAGAAGGCCTGGATGTGCGGGTTCATGGGGGCTCGCGTGACGGCCGCGCGGGCGGCCTGATCAGGTCAATTTACGAAAAAAAATAATATTTGCGCATAGTTTATTCATAAATATAATGACGCCGCTATCCCCTACGTGTCCGACACCCCGTCATGAACGCTCCCCTTACCGATTGCGAAGTCGCCGTCCTGCGCGAGTCCGCCACACAGGCCTGCGCACTGCTCAAGGCGTTGGCCAACGAAGACCGCTTGCTGCTCTTGTGCCAGCTGGTCCAGAATGAACGAAACGTCGGCGAGCTGGAATCGCTGACCGGCATCCGCCAGCCAACGCTCTCGCAACAGCTTGCCGTGCTGCGCGACGAAGGTCTGGTCGCGACGCGGCGCGAGGGTAAATATGTCTATTACCAGATGGCCAGCTTCGAGGTCAGCCAGGTGATGAAAACGCTATCCAGTTTGTACTGCGGACGCGCCATGGAGTCACTCAAGTGAACGTGGACTGGTCCGCCTTCACCCCGACCGCCGGTACGGCGGGGGGGGCGGCGGTCCGGGCGCGGGCGCGGCGGC
>DMTA01000538.1 GCA_003454835.1 Achromobacter sp.
CGTGCCCGGGCCCGTCCGCTGGGGCGGGGCCGGTTGCGGGGGCCGCGCCCGCGTTAACGGCGTCAGCTCGCAAGGCTGGACCGTCCAATGCAGCGCCCAAGCCTGCTTCGGAAGCGCCGGCTGAAGTGGAGTGGTTACGCATGTCGGCGTGGCCCTCGCGCTTACAGATAGACCGACGGAATGGCGGTCAGCCCCTGCTTGACCTGGCGGGTCCGCTCGTCGGCCAGCACTTCAACCTCGCCGGCCTCCAGCGCATCAAACGCCTGGCTCACGATGGCCTGCGGCGTGGACTTGGGCGCATCGATGCCCTTGGTCAGGTCGGTGTCCACGAACCCCATGTGCAGCCCGAGCACCTGCGTGTTCTGGCCGCGCAGCTCCTGGCGCAGCCCGTTCGTCAGCGCCCAGGCCGCGGACTTGCTCATCCCGTACACCCCCAGCACCGGGTTGTTCACCCAGCTCGCGATCGACAGGACATTCAGGATCGCCCCGCCGCCATTCGCAGCGAGCACCGGCGCAAACGCCTGCGACACCAGCAGCGGCCCAAACAGATTCACGTCCAGATGCCGGCGCGCCGACTCCACGCTGCCCGGCGCCAGAAACCCGCCGAAGTCCGCGATCCCAGCGTTGTTGATCACCAGCGTCACGTCCTTCGCCAACTCCGCCGCAGCCGCCACATCTTCCGCGCGCGTCACGTCCAGCTTGACCGGCACCACACCTTCCAGCGTGATGGAAGACGGATCACGCGCGGCGGCGTACACCTTGCGGGCCCCGCGGGCCAGCGCCTCGCGGGCAAAAGTCAGACCCAGGCCGCGATTGGCCCCGGTGATGAAAACAACGGCGTTCTTGAGCTCCATGATCGGTATTCCTAAAAGTGTTGTGTAGGGACGAGTCAGCTTCGGCACGACTAAATATGATGACCATCATATTTCGGGACAGCAAAATGGCCGCCCAATGCGGCCAGAAAAAACATTCAGTGAGAGACTGCGGCGCCCTCGTGGTCGTACTGCCGCAGCACGGCGTGGCGGGCAGACGCCAGGACTGCGCGACCGCTCGGGTTATCGCCCAAAGCCCGCGCCAGCTGCAATGCGCCCACCAACGTACTGAGCACCGCCGCCGCTGCGTGTTCACCCGCCTGAGCCGGCAGCACCTGTTGCACCGCTTCCAGCAACCGCTGCACCCGGCCGGCCGCCGCTTCGCGCACGTCGTCCGACTGGCGGGGAATCTCTGACGCCAACGCGGCCACGGGGCACCCCCGTTCGCAGCCGGTCAGATGCGCATCACTGAGATAGGCTTCCACCCAGGCGCGCAACGGGCTGGCGCCGTCGGCGCGGCGCCGCGCCATGCTCTGAGACAACCGCGCCGCGCCATCCTGCCCCGCACGCTCCATCGCCGCCGCCAACAACGCGTCGCGCGACGGGAAATGCGCGTAGAACCCGCCGTGCGTCAGCCCGGCTTCCTTCATGACGTCCGCGACGCCCACCCCGGAATACCCCGCGCGCCGGATCGCGCGGGCGGCTGCATCAACGATGCGTTCGTGGGATTGTTCCTTGCGGGAGGCGGACATGATCGCGACACCAAAATATGATGATGGTCATATTACGCCCGCCATATTCCAAAGCGCAAGCCCCGGCCCCGTTTTCAACGCGAAGTCTGCAGTTCGAGGGTCACTTCGCGTTTTCAGCGCCCAGTCTGCTGCTCTCGGGACACTTTGCGGTTTCAGCGCTTGGTCTGCTGCTCTCGGGACACTTTGCGGTCTCAGCGCTTGGTCTGCGGCTCTCGGGACACTTTACGGTCTCAGCGCTTGGTCTGCGGCTCTAGGGACACTTTGCGGTTTCAACCCCCGGTCTGCGGCTCTAGCATCACTTTGCGGTTTCAACGCCAAGCCTCAGGCTCGATGGTCACTTCACCCTTCTCCGCTGAGAAATACACCACGCCGTCGGAGATATTGGCGTTCAGCTGCATCGTCCGCTCGGCCAGCTTGCCCAGCGCCTTCGACTGCTCCGCCGGCAGATTCACCACCTTCAGATTGCGCGTGCGCTCCAGCTTGTTGCGCACCCCGTCCCACCAGATCTTGCTCGCCGACCCGCCATAGCAATACACGATCACCTCGTCGGCGCGGCCACAGGCACGCAGAATCCGGCGCTCTTCCGGCTGGCCCACTTCGATCCACAGCTTGATCTCACCGGTCAGATCCTTCACCCACAGGTCCGGCTCGTCGGTATCGCTCAGCCCCTTCGTGAACGCCAGCTCCTCTTGCGCATGCATCGCAAACGCCAAGAGCCGCACCATCATGCGCTCGTCCGTTTCCGACGGATGACGCGCCACGGTAAGCCCGTGGCTGCCGTAATAGTGGCGATCGGTATCGGCGACATTCAGGTCGGCCTTGTAAATGGTGGCGCGCAGGGCCATGGCGTAAGTCCGTTCAAAAGCGAATTGCAGGAAGGCCGCCATGATAACCGGGCGCCGCGTGGAGCCAGACCGCCCGGCAATCGTGAATCGACCATGCCGACCGGCATTGCTGCCGCCTGAGTCCGCAAGGCCATGCGCAACATGGCAAGCGCCCGTGCCACGCTCAAGCCTGGAGCCAGCGTTACACTTGCCGGGCGCCCGCCATGCCAATCCGCCGGCAGCGCCATCCAACATCCGCCCGCCATGACAGCCACCGCCGCCCTCCTAGCTTTCACCCTGGCCGCCGCCATTCTGACCATCACCCCCGGCCTGGACAACGCCCTGGTCCTGCGCACCGCCGCCGTCGAAGGCAGCCGCCGCGCCCTCATGGCCGGCCTGGGCATCAGCACCGGCTGCCTGCTGTGGGGCGCCATCGCGGCATTCGGCCTGGGCTCGCTGCTGGCCGTGTCCACGCTCGCCTACGACACCCTGCGCATCTGCGCCGCGATCTACCTGTTCTATCTGGGCGTCAAGCTGTTGTGGAGCACGCGTTCCCGCCGAAAGACCGCGGCGGCGTCGCCCTCGGGCATTCTTGCTTCCCCGGCCCGCCCCAGCACCACCGCCACCGGCTGGTTCGTGCGGGGCTGCCTTACCAACGCGCTGAACCCGAAGGTCGGTGTCTTCTACATCACGTTCTTGCCGCAGTTCATCCCCGCCGGTACGGACGTCTTGCGCTTCAGCCTCCTGCTCGCCACGGTTCACGCGATCGTCGGCATGCTCTGGTTTGTCCTGCTGGTCGCCGCCACCCGGCCTCTGGCCCGCTGGCTTTCCCGCCCGGCCGTCACCCGCGGCCTGGACCGTGTGACCGGGGCGGTGTTTATCGCGTTTGGATTGAGGTTGGCGCTAGAGAAGCGCTGATTTGATGGCGGGGTGATGAAAACCAGCGCTCGGATGGGTGTCAGACACCTGACAGCGGCGCGGGCGTGCACAGGCGTCTAACCGCCAACACCCCGTCACCAGCGCACAGCGTCATCACCACGACGCAAGACCCCCAAACGCCAAAGAAGGCCGCCCGCGCGGCCGATTTTGGCGGCCCCGCAAGATCTTCCGCCCCACCCCACCCGCGGCAAAAACGCAAGAATCCAACTCGCCCCGCCACCCAGCGCCAGCAACTGACGGAGCGGCTGGTGACGGGACGGGTGCGAGCGAGGGGCGTCGATGCGCCCAAGGGAATCCGAAGGCAGGCGCCGAAGGGCGCCAACGAGGATGACGCAGGGGAAGTCCGGAGCGAAGGNNCCGGACCGCAATCGTGGCCCCTCGCTCGCACCCGGCACGGCGCCGGCCGCGTCTTAAGAACCCACCCGCTGCCAGCAATCAACCCCGCTGCCAAAAACAAAGCAGCCCTGGGACAGCGCCACATGCCAGCAAAGCAACGCCGCAAAGCAACGCCACAAAGCAACGCCAGCAAAAACCTAAGCCGCCTCAATAAACCCCAATCGCATGCCGAGCCACAAAATGCCCATCCCCCACGGCAACCAACGGCTCCACCAGCGGATCGTCCCCCAACCGGCGCATCGGACTAGGAATCTCATCCACCAGCAGCGACCGCTCCCGATGCCGCCGCTGCGGATCCGCGATCGGCACCGCCGCCATCAGCTTCTTCGTATAAGGATGCTGCGGATTTTCGAAGATAGCCCGCCGAGGCCCGATCTCCACGATCTGCCCCAGATACATCACGGCCACCCGATGGCTGACCCGCTCCACCACCGCCATATCGTGCGAGATAAACAAAAACGAAACGCCAAGCTCACGCTGCAGATCCAGCAGCAGATTCACGATCTGCGCCTGAATCGACACATCCAGCGCCGACACCGACTCATCCGCAATCACCACCTTGGGATTGAGCGCCAGCGCCCGCGCGATGCAGATCCGCTGCCGCTGCCCGCCCGAAAACTCGTGCGGATAGCGATCGATCATCTCCGGCAGCAGCCCGCATTTATCCATCAGCCACCGCACCCGATCCTGCGCCTCTTTACCGCGCGCCACCTTGTGGATCAGCAGCGGCTCCATGATCGAATAGCCCACCGTCATCCGCGGATCCAGCGACGCAAACGGGTCTTGGAAAATGAACTGGATGTGCTGGCGCAGCGTCTGCATCGCACTGCCGCGCAACGCCCCGATATTCTTGCCGTCGAATTCAATAGAGCCGCTCTTGCTCTTGACCAATTGCAGCAAAGAACGGCCGGTAGTCGTCTTGCCGCACCCCGACTCGCCCACCAGCGACAGCGTCTCGCCCGGATACAAGTCAAAACTGACCTTCTCGACCGCATGCACCCGCTTCTGCACCCGGCCGAGAATGCCACCGGTAATGTCAAAGCTGGTCGTCAGATCGCGCACCTTCAGCACCGGCCCATTCTCGCGGCGCACCGTCGACGGCGCTGCCACCGGCGTGTCCACCAGCCGCGCCGGATCCGGCACGCGCACCGCCTCGTCCACCTTCAACAGCGGAAACGGCGCCGGCTCATCCGTGCCCTGCATCGCCCCCAACCGCGGCACCGCCGACAGCAGCGCCCGCGTGTAAGCATGCTGCGGACGCGCAAAGATCTCGTCCGACCCGCCCTCTTCCACCTTGTCGCCCCGGTACATCACCAGCACCCGGTCCGCCACTTCCGCCACCACGCCCATATCGTGCGTGATGAAGATCACGCCCATGTCCATTTCTTCCTGGAGCTGGCGGATCAGTTGCAGAATCTGCGCCTGGATGGTGACGTCCAG
>DMTA01000364.1:0-6619 GCA_003454835.1 Achromobacter sp.
CCTGCGGCGCCACGCTGATCGCCAGCCAGCATTTCTATCAGTTGGAATACGGTTGATTGACGGGCCTAGCGCCTAGCGCGAGGCCCAGCGCGTATTCAGAACGCGCGGAGGCGGGTCCCCGCATCGGGAACCCGCCGACGTCACGGCAGGGCCGGAGTTCCGGCCTGCCGGATTGACGATTACGGCAGCCAGTTGTGCGTGCTGTACCGGTCGTTGTCGACGCGGTTCAGGACCGGCAGGCCGGTGCCCGAATCCTTGGTCTGCATGTCGATGTAGGCCTGAAACACATCCGCGTCCAGCACACCGATGTCCGAGCGGCGTTCGGCCGGCACGTTGGCCAGCGTTGTGTAGCCGTCGCCGCCGGTCGCATTGAAGCTCAACACAAACAGGCGATAGGTGCGCGCGTTGTCCAGCGGCAGCCAAGTGCCAGAGGTCTGATCCAGGTACTGGAAGTTGCTGGCGCGGCTGCCCTTCGCATTCGAGGCGGTCACGTCCCAACGCAAACCTGCGGCGTAGGGGTACGGGCCGTCCTTGCCGCCCGGCTTGTACGTCGCGTCCAGGCCATCCTCGATCATGGACCTGACCTCGTTGGCGGTCAGATCCAGGCGCCAAAGCATGTTGCCGAAGGGCACGACCGCGATCACGTCGGCGGCCGTCACGGTGCCGTTCAGCGCGCGGCGCACACCGCCACCGCTTTGCAAGGTCATGTCGGCGCCGCCGTATTCGGCGTTGGCCACGGCCAGATAGGCTTGCGCCACCAACTGCTGGATGTCGCCGCCGCGCAGGGCGACGTTGCCTTCGCTTTCGCAGGCCGGGCTGGCCGCATTGCTTGCGGGCGTGGGGCCGGGGACGCGGCGGAAGCACAGTTCCAGCGGCACCTGGGCGACGTTGGTCTTGCTGAAGATGTCGATCTTGGCCTTGAAGGGCTGCAACACCGACAGCGCCGTGGCGTCCGGCGCCTGCTCGCGCAGGAAGCCGCTGGCTGCGACCGCGGCCTTGAAGGCGGTGCGATCGGCATCGGAAGCCGCAACCAGCGCGCTGCCCGACTTGACGCGGTAATCGGTGTCGATCAGCACGTGGGGGGTGCCGGCGCAGTTCGTCACGTCGCCGTTGGCATCGAAGCTGACCTTCAGTTCACCCACGACTTGCGAGTATTCCCAGGCCTGCACCAGGCAGACCGGCTTGCCGTCCTTGTCGGCCAGACGGGTGGGGTAGGCGCCGCCCGGCGTGCCCACAGCCATCGTCTTCATCGAATCGGGACCCAGCAGCGTGTGCGAATCGCCGCCCACCACCACGTCGACACCGCTCAGCTTGGCAATCACTTCCTTGTCGTAGCCGTAGCCGATGTGGCTCAGCAGGATCACTTTATTGACGCCATTGGCGCGCAGGGCGTCGATCTGCGCCTGCGCGGCCACGGCTTCGTCCGTGAACGTCGTGTCCGCGTTGGGGCTGGACGATTCCTTGGTCTTGCTGGCGATCGTCAGGCCGACAATGCCGATCTTCTGGGCATCGCGTTCCACCACGATGGCGGGCTTGATCAGGTCGGTGCCCTTGAGCGGCGAGGTCGCACCGAAGTTGACGTTCGCGCTCAGCACCGGCGTCTGGCAGGCGCCGGCGTGCAGGAAGTCGACAAAGCGCTTCAGGCCGTCGTCGCCCTTGTCGAACTCGTGGTTGCCCACGGCCATCGCATCGAAGCAGACCGTGTTCATCAGGGTGGCATCGGCCTCGCCCGGTTCGCCGGCGCGGTTGAAGTACAGCGTGCCGGTCTGCGCGTCGCCCGCGTGCAGCTTGAGCACGTTTGGCGAATTTGCGGCCAGCTGGTCAATGGCGGCCTTCACGCGTGGCATGCCGGCGGCGGACACGGTCACTTCGGTATCGGTCCCGGCCGCGTTCTTCAGGGTCAGCGTACGGTCCTTGCCGTCCAGCGTGGAGTGATGATCATTGATGTGAAGGATCGTCAGTTCCAGCGGACGCGCCTGCACGGGAGGCTCGGTGACGGGCGGCGTTTCGTGGTCGCTGTCGTTGTCGTTGTCGTTGTCCCCGCCGCAGCCGGCAAGCAGCGCCATCGCGCTCATCACTGCGCACGCGAGCGCCTTCCGATTCCAGTGCTTCATTTTTCCTCTTTCCCGTGGAAGCTGATCGAGGCCCGCATTCTGTTTGCGGCGTATGACGCAACGATGAATGCGAGCTGAAAACCTTCCGCGCAAGAAAGTGGTCGATTTTTAGGGCCTGGAAATGCTTTTGACGCGTAGCTGGTGTAACGCGGGTGGCGTTTCATATACCTGAGCCCGCCGCGTGCGACCCGCAGTCCGCGCCTGCGGACGCGCTTTTCCCCACTGGAAAATTGAAGATTCGTGGGATAAATTCATACCTCGGAATAATCAGTTACAGATTTGTCTTCCAAAACTATTCAGCCGCGCCACACTTTGATACTGGTTCTTCCGCCGACGCTTCCGGCAAATGTGGCGTCGATTTCGCAGTCACTCACAACAGACACGCTTTGATCGTCGACACCCTTCACCGCGCGGTCAGCGATGGCGGCGAGACGGCGCGGTGGGCAGTTGCGGGGCTTGCCCGCGCAACGCTGGGGGAACCAGACGGCGCAGCACCAGGAGAATCAGAAAAAAGGAGGCTGTAGATGAAATGCCCCCCACTTTTGGCGACCGAGACCGAGCGGCTGCGCGCCCTGTCGGAATACGGGCTGGATCCGCAGCACGCCCTGCCCAGCCTGGACCCGGTCGTACGCATCGCATCGCGCATGTTCAACATGCCTGTGTCGGCCATCAACATGATCGGCAGCGACCATGTGTTTTTCGCGGCCAGCATTGGCGTGGGCGACACCGACATGCGCCGTGACGTCTCGTTCTGCGCCCATGCGGTCCTGCAGAACGACGTCATGGTCGTGCCGGACGCGCGACAGGACGAACGATTTCACGACAATCCGCTCGTATCGGGTAAAGCCGGCATCCGGTTCTATGCCGGCGTGGCGCTGAATTCGCCAGATGGCCATGCGCTGGGCGCGCTGTGCATCATTGACACTGAACCGCACGCCGATTTCAGCGAGGACGACAAGGAACGCCTGCGCGAACTGGCCCGCATGGCGTCCGACCGGCTGGAACTGCGCCGTGTCGAAGTCAGCGCCGAACGCGCCCGCGCGCGGGCAAAGCTGCCAACGTCCGGACAAAAGACGAAGGGCGCTCCCGCGCAACGGCCCGGCCCCGCCCACCCCCACACGCGCCATGACGACGATGCGCGCAAACTTACCGGTTTCGACCCGCTGACGGGCCTGGCCAACCGCGGAGTGTTCTACCGGCGCGTCGAGGAAGTGCTGGCGCATCCGTGCGCCGCAGCCATCCTGATGCTGGACCTGGACGGCTTCAAGGACATCAACGACACGATGGGCCATGCGGTCGGCGACGCGATCCTGCGGGAACTCGCGGCGCGCCTGGACGGCATCGCGGGCCCGTGCGACACGGTGGCACGCCTGGGCAGCGACGAATTTGCCATCCTGCAGCACGAGGTCGGCGATCTGAAGCAGGCAACGGAACTGGCGCAACAGGCGCTGGCGCGCGTTGCCGAACCTCTTTCCATCCAGGGGCAAGAGCTGCGCCTGACCGCAAGTTGTGGCATCGCCCTCGCGCCGCTGCATGCGCACGAGGCGCTGGAACTGGTCGGCAACGCCGACCTCGCATTGGTGAAAGCCAAGGCGGTCGGCCGCGGGCGCATCTCTGTCTTCGCCCCCAATTTGCGCCTGGAAGCCGTGGCGCGCCGCCTTTACGGCATGGAGCTGCACCGCGCGGTCGCCAAAGGAGAATTCCTGCTCTTCTATCAGCCGCAGATCCATCTGGCGACCGGCGCCCTGACCGGCGCCGAGGCGCTGCTGCGATGGCGCCATCCCCAGTTGGGCCTGCTGGCGCCGGGCGTCTTCCTGCCGTCGCTGGAAGGCGGCCCCTTGGCGGCCACGGTCGGCTCATGGGTGATGAACGAAGCGTGCAGTCAGGCGGCGTTCTGGCGACGCAACGGCCTGCACGACTTCCGCATCGCCGTGAACCTTTTCGGCGTCCAATTCCGAGAAGGCGACCTGGCGGCCGAGGTCGCGCAAACGCTTGCCCGGCACGGCTTGCCGCCCGAGGCGCTGGAACTGGAGATCACCGAGAACATCGTCCTCAACGGCGACGACACGGTGCTGGAAACGCTGCAGCGCCTGCGCGCTCAGGGCGTGGGCATCTCGTTCGACGACTTCGGCACGGGGTACGCGTCGCTGAGTCTCTTGAAGACGCATCCGATCACGCGCATCAAGATCGACCGTTCGTTCGTCAGCGGAATTCTGGAGTCCAATCAGGACGCCACGGTGGTCCGGGCCATTCTGGACGTGGCGCGCAGCTTTGACCTGAACACCATCGCCGAAGGCATCGAAACGGATGCGCAACGCGAACGGCTGCAGGCCGAGCATTGCGAAGAGGGTCAGGGGTATCTGTTCGGAAAGCCGATGGCCGCGCAGCAGTTTGCGCAGACATTCGGGATAGAGACGGCGCTGCGGATCATGGCGTGAAGGCCGTCGCGGCGCTATTCCCTTTCCCAGACCAGCTTGTCATTGGACAGCGTGTCCTCGCCATCCCAGCGGTACGCCACCAGCGGACCGCCGGCCGCGGCCGACCAGTCCAGGCAGGCGAGCTTGCCGCTCTCGATCTTCGGCGGCCCCTTGAACCAATGGTGGCCGATGAAAACGGGCGCGCCAGTGATGGGCGCCCGGTTGAAACCGTCTGGCAATGCCAGACCGCGAATCTGCTCCTCCTGGCCCGCCGGCACCAAGGCGACCTCATGCAAGGCATTCGCCCAATCGCGCCAGTTGGCAAGCCGCACCTGGCGATGGCGGTGCCCTTCCTTGTCTTCGATGTAGCGGCCGTCAGGCAACGCCAATTCCATTCCTGACGTAAGCAGCTTCCTGGCTTGCTCCAGATCCGAGCCCTTTTGATGCGTGGCCACCAGCATGGCGTCATCCAACGACTTACCAGCCACCCAACCCGCGTCGGCCAACGCTTTGACGGCAAGGTCGTCCCAGCACGCATGCGCAACGCGAATCCCGCCCAAGTCCATGCAGGGCGGCAACTGGCGAAACCAGGCGACCCAGGCGGCATGCGCCGGGCTGCCTTCACCTATCTGATCGATGAAGGCGCCGTGCTGCTTGCGGTTCTTCCGGCACGTCGCCGAGTCGCCACGATTGGGCCGCAGGAATTCGCCGGGATGATGAGGGTCCTCGATGGCATAGCCGATGGCGTTGAATTCGTGGTTGCCCATGACGCACAAGGCCTGGCCGTCATCCATCATGGCGCGGACGATTTCCAGGACACGGCGCTGCCCCGCGCCTCGATCGACCAGGTCGCCAAGGAATATTGCCTGCCGGCCTTGGGGGGCTTTGTAGCCTTTGCCGGCCGGCACATAGCCGAGACAACGCAGCAGCCCCTCGAGCTTCAGGTCTTCTCCGTGGATGTCGCCAATGATGTCGTACATGCATCGTCCTTCATGCGTTCCTGAGCCGATTGGCGGGATGCGCCTCGCAGGCTGAGGAAACGAAACCGGAATACGTTAGCACTGCGGCCAAACACCCGGAAAGCAAAAAGCCCACCGTTCCCGGTGGGCTAAGCGCTGGAGTACTACTGGGGTTACTGCTAGAAGTACTGCCAAAGAATTCTGGTGGGCTGTGAGTGGCTCGAACACTCGACCTACGGATTAAGAGTCCGCTGCTCTACCAACTGAGCTAACAGCCCTGCGAGTCACTCACTTTGATCTGCTGCTGCGTTTCCGCTGTAGCGTTTCGTTATGTGTGTGCCGCGAAGAAGAAAGATTATATGGGGCTTTTTTTGTTTGTGCAAGTCGGGTGGCGAAAAAGTTTAAGAAACGCCCACGTCACGCCGCATACCCGCCGTCCACCGCAAGGCTCGCGCCCGTGACGTAGCGCCCTTCCGATCCTGCCAAAAACGCGACCATCCCCGCGATGTCACGCGCTTCGCCATAGTGAGGCAACGACAGCACGGCCACCAGATCAGCAGCACGGTCCCCATCGGCCGGGTTCATGTCAGTGTCGATGGGACCCGGGTGCACGACATTCACCGTAATCCCGCGAGACCCCAGATCGCGCGCCAGACCCTGCGTCAGTCCAACCAACGCAGACTTGCTGGCGGCATACAGCGCAACGCCCGCGCGGCCGGCGCGGGGGGCCAGGCAACTGCCGATGTTGATGATGCGGCCGCCTTCGGGCATGACAGCCTGCGCCGCCTGGATGGCAACAAAAGGTGCGCGCACGTTGATGTCCATCGTCCGCTCGTAGTCGTCCAGGCTGGTGTCCGCTACATGCCCGGCCAGAAAGATGCCGGCGTTGTTGACCAGCACGTCGACGGGACCGAGTTCGCGGATGGTGTCTTCGACCGCGCGCTTGACCGCGGCGGCGTCCGCGGAATCGGCCTGGATGGCTTTGGCGCGGCGGCCCTGCGCCGTCAATTCCTGCACCAGCGCCTGGGCCGGCGCGGCGGACGATGCGCTGACATAGGTGAAGGCGACGTCCGCGCCGTCGGCGGCGAGGCGCCGGACAATGGCGGCGCCGATGCCTCGGCTGCCGCCC
>DMTA01000364.1:6772-7154 GCA_003454835.1 Achromobacter sp.
CCGATGCCTCGGCTGCCGCCCGTGACGAACGCCACTTTTCCGTTCAAGTTCTGCATGGTCAACCTCATTTTGTAGTGATCGGTACAAATATCATCGCCGCGCCATTGCGACGCGGTCAACAATTTTTTAGCGATCAACACAAAATAGGCGACGCGAGTAAAATCGCCGGCATGGCTGAACGTGGGCGCCCGCGGAACTTCGACCGTGCCCAGGCCTTGCAAAAGGCCATGGAAGTTTTCTGGTCGAAGGGATATGAAGGGGCATCGCTGACCGATCTGACGGAGGCGATGGGCATCAACTCGCCCAGTCTCTATGGCGCTTTCGGCTCCAAAGAGGGCCTCTTTCGCGAAGCCGTCGAGCTCTACCGCGACACCGAAGGCGA
>DMTA01000418.1:0-3929 GCA_003454835.1 Achromobacter sp.
TTGGCAGCCGGCGGCGTCGTGGCCTGGCGCTGCGTCGTGACGTTGGAGGATTGACGGCCCACGCTGGAGCCGCCGCCGGCGCGACGGGCTTCGGCGTCAAACGACGCCGTCACCAGCGCAGCGCCCGAAACGGCGATGAGCGCTGCCGCGACAAAGCGCGAAAGACAGAATTTGGACATAGGTTTGCTCCCTCGTACTCGCGCCCCCGCTGCCCCGAGCAACGGGAGGGCCTCGCAATACGCGAGACCATCTGCGCGACTTTTCTTACAGTAATCTGAATGGCGTAAGAATAACGGACAAGCCGCCGCCCCACAAGTTCCCCGCGGGACGGCGAAATACGCCGTTGACTCCGGGCGTCAGTTCAGGCGCACGCCTTCGTGCAGCGCGGCGATGCCGGCTGTCAGGTTGAAATACTGCACCCGCTCCAGGCCGGCGGTGCGCAGCATGTCAGCCAGGGTTTCCTGGTCCGGGTGCATGCGGATGGATTCGGCCAGGTAACGATAGCTGGCCTCGTCCTTGGCGATCTTCTTGCCCAGCCACGGCAGCACGTTGAAGGAATACCAGTCGTACGCCGGGGACAGCGGCTTGGCGATGCGCGAGAACTCCAGAACGAGCAGCTTGCCGCCCGGCTTGAGCACGCGGGTCATTTCGGCCAGGGCGCGGTCCTTGTGGGTCATGTTGCGCAGGCCGAAGGCCACGCTGACGCGGTCGAAATAACCGGTGGGGAACGGCAGACGCTCGGCGTCGCACACGGCGGTGGGCACCAGCAGGCCGGCATCAGTGAGACGATCGCGCCCCACGCGCAGCATGGAATCGTTGATGTCGGTCAGCCAGACCTCGCCCGTGGGGCCGGCGCGCTTGGCGAACGCGCGCGCCAGATCGCCCGTTCCGCCGGCGATATCCAGCACCTTCATGCCGGGGCGGATGGCGGCGCGGCCAATGGTGAAGGCCTTCCAGACGCGGTGCAGGCCCGCCGACATGAAATCGTTCATGACGTCGTAGCGCTGGGCGACCGAATGGAAGACTTCGGCGACCTTGCGGGCCTTTTCGCCTTCGGGGACCGACTGGAAGCCGAAGTGCGTGGAGGTCGAGCTGGAACCGGCTGATTGTTGCGATTCGGAGGGGTTTTGCATGGTGAATTCCCGATATATCGGTCAATGGTAGCCTATCGGGCGCGCGCCTGCGGCGTGCCGGACCCGCCGAATGACGCGCTGCGGTCACATACCTGAAATATTGCGGCCATACTATCGCAATGTTCGCGCCGCGCCGGCGCTCAGAAGTGTGCCCAATTCGATATGTCCAGCACCATCCTCGTCGTCGAAGACGAACCCGCCATCCAGGAACTGATCGCCGTCAACCTGTCCTTTGCCGGCCACAAGGTGCTGCGCGCCTTCGACGCCGACCAGGCCCAGACGCTGATCCGCGCCGAGCTTCCCGATCTGATCCTGCTGGATTGGATGCTCCCGGGAACGTCCGGCCTGGCCATGGCGCGCAAGCTGCGCAACGACGAGCGCACCCGCGCCGTCCCGGTCATCATGCTGACCGCCAAAGGCTCCGAGCAGGACAAGGTGGACGGCCTGGAGGCCGGCGCCGACGACTACATCACCAAGCCCTTCTCGCCCAAGGAGCTGATGGCCCGCATCAAGGCCGTGCTGCGCCGCCGCGCGCCGCAGCTGACCGACGACGTCATCGACGTCGGCGGCCTGAAGCTCGATCCGGTGACGCATCGCCTGTCGGGCAACAGCCAGTCCCTGCAGATCGGTCCCACTGAATTCCGCCTGCTGCACTTCTTCATGACGCACCCTGAGCGCGTGTTCTCCCGCTCGCAGCTGCTGGATCAGGTCTGGGGCGACCACGTCTTCGTGGAAGAGCGCACGGTCGACGTGCACATCCGCCGCCTGCGCAAGGCCCTGGAGCCCAGCGGCCATGACGCGCACGTCGAAACGGTCCGCGGCAGCGGCTATCGGTTTACGGCACAGCTCCCCACGCGGTAAAACTAGCGCACGATGATCTGGCTGCGCACGCTTATATTTGTCGCCCTGTGGGCGGTAGTTGCCCTATTGGCGCAATGGCTCATTGGAGATCCCGCGGGCTGGGTCGTGTTTTCGGCCTCGCTGACCGCCATGCTGCTATGGCGCAGCTGGCGGCTGACGCTGGTTTCCCGCTGGGCCAATCAACCCGACTCCGCCCCGCCCGCTTCCGTCGGCCCGTGGGACGACATTCTTGCTCCGCTCTATCGGTACACCCGCGCCCGCGCGCGTGAACTGACTGAAACCCGCGACACCATGCAAGGGATGCTGGCCGCTGCCCAGGCCCTGCCCGACGGCGCCGTCACGCTGAATGAAGATTTTCAGATCGATTGGTGCAACCGCATGGCGCGCCAGCATCTGGGCCTGCGGCTGCCGGCCGATCGCGGACATAACCTGCTGAACCTGCTGCGCGCGCCCGAATTCGTGGAATACGCGCATCGCCCGTCCTGGCCCGAACCCATCCTGGTGCGGCTGGGCCAGCAAGGCCAGGAACGGCTGATGATGATGCAGTTGACGGCATATGCCAGCAACCAGCGCCTGCTCATCACCCGCGACGTCACGCAGATCGAACGCCTGGAAACCACGCGCCGCGACTTCGTGGCCAACGTCTCGCACGAACTGCGCACGCCGCTGACGGTGCTGGCGGGCTTTCTGGAAACGCTGCGCGACATGCCTGACGACGCCCTGCCGCAAGAGCAGCGCGAGCAGTACATCGACATGATGCACGAGCAGGCGCACCGCATGCAGGCCATCGTCGAAGACCTGCTGACGCTGTCCACGCTGGAATCGTCGCCGGGCAGCGATCCGCGCGCGGTCAACATGGGCGCGCTGCTGCAGAAGGCGCGCCAGCAGATCGAGGCGCTGTCGGGCGGCCGGCACCAGCTGGTCTGGCACATCGATGAAACCCTGGACGTGCTGGGCGCCGAAAACGAGCTGACCTCGGCCCTGTCCAACCTGCTGACCAACGCCGTGCGCTATACGCCGGACGGCGGCACCATCACCGTGCGCTGGGAACGCGAGCCCGAAGGCGGCGCGTGCTACAGCGTGCAGGACACAGGCATCGGCATTCCTGCGCGCCATCTGCCGCGCCTGACCGAACGCTTTTACCGCGTGGACCGGGGCCGCTCGCGCGCCGTCGGCGGCACGGGTCTGGGCCTGGCGATCACCAAGCACATCGCCATGCGGCACGACGCCGAACTGCTCATCACCAGCGAACCCGGCAAGGGCAGCGTCTTCTCGCTGCGTTTTCCCGCCGATCGCATCGCCATCGCCGAAACGGCCTGATCACCCCCGCGCGGGCGCCTGACGACGCCCCGCGGGTGGTAAATTTTTGGCCATGCGCATCCTGGTCATTGAAGACGAACCCAAACTGGCCGACTACCTGAAAAAGGGACTGTCGGAACAAAGTCATGTCGTGGACGTGGCGCGCGACGGCGTTGACGGTCGCCATCTGGCATTGGAGGGCGCGTACGACCTCATCGTGCTGGACGTCATGCTGCCCGGCGTGGACGGCTTCGAGGTCCTGGCCTCGGTGCGCGCGCACAAGGACACGCCGATCCTGATGCTGACCGCCCGCGACGCGGTGGAAGACCGGGTTCGCGGCCTGGAGGGCGGCGCCGACGATTATCTCGTCAAGCCCTTTGCATTTTCCGAGCTGCTGGCGCGGGTGCAGGCGTTGCTGCGCCGTGGCCGCTCGCAGGAACCCACGCTGCTGCGCCTGGCCGACCTGGAGCTGGATCTTGCCAGCAGGCGCGCCCAGCGCGGCGGCCACCGCCTGGACCTGACCGCCAAGGAGTTCAGCCTGCTGGCGCTGCTGCTGCGCAGACAAGGTCAGGTGCTGTCACGCACGACGCTGGCCGAACAGGTCTGGGACATGAACTTCGACAGCGACACCAACGT
>DMTA01000418.1:3985-4579 GCA_003454835.1 Achromobacter sp.
GGCATGGGTTATGTGCTGGAATCGCGCGATGCCCTGAGTGGCAGCCCCCGATGATCCGCCCGCGCGTGCGGTCCATGCAGGCGCGGCTGACGCTGCTGTTGGGCGCCATCGCGCTGCTCGTCTCGAGCCTTGCCGGGGCCACGCTGTTCTGGGCGCTCAAGCGCGAGGTCGAACGCCAGGAGATCACCGAAGTCAGCGGCAAACTCGAGCTCATCGACCACCTGATCGACATGCAGAACAGCGCCAGCGGCCTGCACGATCTGGCGGCCACGTTCGACCAGATGCGCACGGGGCAGGGCCAGCTCGGCATCTGGATCGAGGACGCGCAGGGCAAGACCGTCTACGGCGGTACCCCGCCCGAGACGCTGGCGTCGCCGGACGGACGGCAGGTCCTGCTGGAAACGCCCGATGGCAGCCGCATGCGCGGCCTGCGCGTCGCGATGAACGATCGCATCCTGCCCGGCGCGCAGTTGACGGTGGCGGTCAGCACGCGAACCAGCTCGCAGTTTCTTTATGCCTACGGCACAGCCCTCGCGCTGATCTGCGCGCTGTGGGTGGGCGCCACCGTCGTCCTGGCGGCCTGGGCCGTGCGGC
>DMTA01000365.1 GCA_003454835.1 Achromobacter sp.
CTGCGCGATGCGGCGCTCAAGCCAGCTGACGTGCGCGGCGTGGTGATGGTGGGCGGCGCGACGCGCATGCCCGTCGTGCGTGCCGCGGTGGCCAAGGTGTTCGGCACGGAGCCGCTGACGGATCTGGATCCGGATCAGGTGGTGGCGCTGGGCGCCGCGTTGCAAGCCAATCTGTTGGCGGGCAACCGGGCGCCGGGCGAAGACTGGCTGCTGCTGGACGTGATTCCGCTGTCGCTGGGACTGGAAACGATGGGCGGGCTGGTCGAGCGCATCATTCCGCGCAACAGCACCATTCCGGTGGCTCGTGCCCAGGAATTCACGACATTCAAGGATGGCCAGACGGCCATGAGCATTCACGTGGTGCAGGGCGAGCGCGATCTGGTGGCGGATTCCCGTTCGCTGGCGCGATTTGAACTGCGCGGCATCCCGCCCATGGTGGCCGGCGCCGCGCGTATCCGCGTGACTTTCCAGGTGGATGCGGACGGCTTGCTGAGCGTGACCGCGCGCGAGCAGAGCCAGGGTGTCGAGGCGATGGTGTCGGTCAAGCCGTCTTACGGTCTGTCTGACGATGAGATCGCGCAGATGCTGGCCGATAGCGTGGCGCAGGCCGATACCGACGCCAAGGCGCGCATGTTGCGCGAGCAGCAGGTTGATGCGCGCCAGTTGGTGGAATCGGTGCAGGCGGCGTTGGCCGCTGACGGTGACCTGCTGGAGCCGGAAGAACGCAAGCGGGTGGACGAGTGCCTGCAAGCCGCCATCGCGGCGCAGCAGGCCCAGGACGTGGACACGGTGACGCAAGCCGTGCAAGCCCTGTCCGCCGCGACCGACGACTTTGCTGCGCGCCGCATGGACCGCAGCATCCGCGCCGCGTTGGCCGGCCGCAAACTAGACGAAATCGCCTGATAAGAAGTTATGCCGAAACTGACTGTATTGCCTCATCCCGACTACTGTCCTGAAGGCGCGGTGATCGAAGACGCGCCCAAGGGCGTGTCGATCTGCCGCGTGCTGCTGGACAACCACATCGATATCGAGCACGCCTGCGAGCTGTCCTGCGCCTGCACGACCTGTCATGTGGTGGTCAAGCAAGGCTATTCGTCGCTGGAAGACGCCACGGACGACGAGGAAGACCTGCTGGACAAGGCCTGGGGCCTGACCCCGACGTCGCGCCTGTCGTGCCAGGCGCTGGTGACCGACGCCGACCTGACGGTCGAAATTCCCAAGTACACGATCAATCACGCCAAAGAGGGCCATTGATGAAGTGGACCGACACGTACGAGATTGCGGCCGCGTTGTACGACGCGCATCCCGACGTTGACCCGAAGGTGCTGCGCTTCACGCAGCTGCGCGACTGGGTCATGGACCTGCCGGGCTTCAGCGACGATCCCGCCCATTGCGGCGAGAAGATCCTGGAGGCCATTCAGATGGCCTGGATCGAAGAAGCCGATTGATCGTGGCTGCATGAGACGCTCCCTGCCTGGGAGCGTTTTTTTTGGCGGCGTGCCGGGGGGGGCGCAGGCGCGGACGCCTTTGCGCGACTGACATGTCGGCGTCGCGCGGGCCACGGTATCATCGGGGATCCGTTTGTTTGTCCTTTCCAGCCGAGTCCACCGATGCCCGCTGCCCACTTGCGTTTTGGCCTGGCCGCCAATCGTTTGCACCATGAAACCCCCGACGCTGCCTTGTTTACCTGGCTGCGCGCGTGTTCGTCCACCATCCGCGAGCTGGGCGTGCAGTTGCACACGGTGGGGCGCACCCATGACGCGATCGTGCGCGAGGGCATGCTGCAGAGCTATCCCGGCCTGATCCGCTATCCGTATGGGCGCGAGGGCGGCCTGATGAAGCTGGTGGCGCGCGTGACCGAAGGGCGTGATGGTCAGGCGCCGTTTGACGGCGCGATCTACCTGATCGATCCAGTGGACCCGTCGTCGATTTTTCCGGAAGCGCTGGCGCTCAAGCGGCAGTGCATCACGCATGGCCGCCCGTTCATTTCGACGCTGGCCGGCGCCATCGAATGTATGGAAGTCGAACGCATACACGCCGGGCTGGCGCCGGACGCATCCGCGTCGCGCCATTTCAATTTCTCGGGTCAGACGCTGGCGATGATCGCCCACGACGCGCTCAAGGACGAGATGGTGGCGTTTGCCAGCGAGCACTTCGATGTGCTGTCGCGCTTTGCGCGGCGCGTGGCCACCGGCACGACCGGCGGCCGCTTGAATGAGTTGGCCTGGTCGCGGGGCTGGCCCAAGGACACGCCTTGGGTGCATCGTTACTTGAGCGGGCCGCTGGGCGGCGACGCGCAGATTGCGGAGCTGGTGCTCGAGCACCAATGCCAGCGTGTCATCTTCTTTGAAGACCCCCACGTCGCACGCCAGCACGAGGCCGACATTCAATTGTTGGAACGCGCGGTGCGTGTCGTGACCGAGTCTGCCACCTGCGCCACGTCGCCCGCTGTCGCGCGCCGCTGGGCGCAAGCGGTCGAAAAACGGATCGTCTGAGCGTTACCCGCGCGCTGCGGCCGGTCCGGCGTCCGTGATGATCCGGGCGACGCGGTCGGCCACGGCCGCCGCTGCCATCGACAGCGGCAGCACATCCGAGCGGCACAGGAATACCGGGCGGGTCAGCCGGGGCTGGCTGATCCGCCGCAAATGCACCAGGCCGCGCTCGGCCTCCTGACGTACGGCTTCAAACGACAGGATCGTATGAGCGACACCGGCCTGCGCCAGCTCGATGAGTTGCGGGATGGCGTTGGCTTCGGCAATCACACGAAATTCAACCTGTTCGCGCTGCTGGTATTGATCCAGCAAGCGGCGCAGGCTGTGCGGATTGCCCGGCAGCACCAGCGGCAATGCGGACAGGGCGCGCAGGCTGATGGACGGCAGCGAAGCCAGATCCGATGACGCGCGGTTGGCGCGTTCGGCGCGTTTTGCCACGGGCGGCGATACGACCACCAGCTCCTCGTCGATCAGATGCTGAAACCGCAGATCGACGGACGCTTCATCGCTGAACGTCAGCCCCAGATCGGCGTGGCCCGAGCTGACAAAGCCGGGGATATAACCCGTGCTGGATTCAATGATCTTCAAGTAGACGCCCGGCCAATGGGCAAGGCTGAACCGCAGCAGCGGCACTGTCAGCAGCTTGGCCATGGACATCGACATGGCCAGCGATACCGTGCCCCGCGGGGCGGTGATGTCTTCACGCACGTCCGCACGCGCCGCGTCGATGCGGCCGAGGATTTCGCGCGCGTGCGCCAAGAGGCGCGTGCCCGCCGCGGTAGGCGTGA
>DMTA01000361.1 GCA_003454835.1 Achromobacter sp.
TCGGCGGGCCTGGCGTCTTCACGCAGACGCGCCCACCAGTCCGCCGCCTGCCGGATCACTTTGGGGTCGATGGCGCCCGCCTCGGGCGCGTGCGGCCGCAGCAGCTTGGCGTTGTCCATGAATTCGGGGATCAGCCGTACACGGCCGTGTAGCAATGCACCAGCGCGCGCGCCAGGGACTTCTGCACGGCGTTGGACGTCAGGCCCAGCTGCTGGCCGATCTCGGCATACGACAGGCCGTCGATCTGCGCCATCAGGAAGATCCGGCGGCTGGTCATCGGCAAGGCGTCCAGCAGTTCGCAGACTTCCGCCAGCGCCTCCAGGATCAGCGCGCGGGCCTCGACCGACGGTTCGACGGCCACGGGCTGCAGCGCCAGCGTCTCGGCATAAGCGGCTTCCAGCGCGGCGCGGCGCGCCCGGCCGATCAGCAATCGGGTGGCGATGGTGCGCAGGTAGGCGCGCGGTTCATTGAGCGGTTCGCGGACATTGGCGCGGATCAGGCGCTCGAACGTGTCGTGCGCCAGATCGGCCGCGTCCGATGCATTGCCCAGCTTGCGTTGCAACACGCCCCGCAGCCATTGATGATGGGCCTGGTAAACGGACTGCACCTCTGCACGAGAGGCAAATGAAGAGGATGGCATGGCGGTGCGGCCCGGCGTCGCCGCCTGAGAGCAAGACGAGATGAAAATGATTCGCAATTATAGATGCGGTTTTCGTCTTTGCAAGGCGCTGACCCGCGCCAGCCATCTGATTGCGTGGCGTTGCTAGTAGTCCATAGGCACGTGGCTCTGCGCGGCGCGTATTTCCTGCAGATGCCGTTCGGCTTCCTGGCGTTCAACGGCGGGCGGCAACGCGCGCCAGCTGACCAGGTTGCCGGGCGTCTTCAAGGGCATCCAGCCCAATACGCTGTACAGCGAAATCGCGATGCCGCCGGTATCGAGCCGCGTCTCGTAATAACCCTGACGGTCCGGCGCGGTGTCGCCGGGCGTCCAATCCAATTGAGGCATCCAGGTCTCCTCCTGGTGAAGCTTATGTGCAGGGACGCGCGGTCCTTGCAGGGCGGATCTCACTGATCGTATAGCGTCCGGACCGGCTTGTCCCCTGTCAAAAAGACTGAACTTCCAATTCTTGACAGAGGGGAATCCCTAGGCCGCCCCGACGTTTTTGCATTGCTAAAGCCCGAACACAGGCGCTAGCATTCGGCAACGGATTTTTACCCCGGGCAGGACGTGAACCGCCCGGCCCCTCGCGCCACACGACGGCCATGCCGAAATCGATCTTCGCGCAGTACCCAAGAGATCGGCTGGCCGCCTTGGCAAGCGCCAATTCCCTGCGCGCCATCCGCGAAGGCCTGCTGTGGGCCATGCCCTGCCTGCTGGTCTCGGCCTTGTTTCTCGTGCTGTCCGTCTGCGCGCGGCTGCTTGGCCTGCCTGCCCCCATCGCCGATCTGCTGTCCGGGCTGCACCGCGCGCTGTCGGGCGTCATACCGCTGCTGGCCGGCACGGCCATCGGCTACATGCTGTCGATCCGCCATCGGCTTCCGCACCTGCCCACCGCGTTGCTGTGCCTGTGCTTTGTGGTCATCGCCGAAAACCTGCTGTCGCCCTACCCCCGCGCGGCCGCCACGCTCACCCTGTTCATCGCGATCGTCACGCCCATCGCCGCCGTGCCGGCGATGGCCTGGCTGCACCGGCGCCGCTGGACGCAATTGGCGCCGGACGGACTGATCGGCGAGAACGTCCGCGACTCGCTGAACATGATCGTGCCGGGATTGCTGACGGCCGGCCTGGTGATGGCGGCGCTGTCGGCCGCATTGCGTATCCCCGCGGTGGCGCAGGTCGACATTCCGCTGAGCCTCGCATCGCTGGACAGCCCCTACACGTCCGGCGCGCTGGTGGCGGCGCTCAATTCCCTGTTCTGGTTCTTCGGCATACACGGCGCGCAGGCCATGGCGCCCATCATGGACGTGCTGGACCAGGCGACCCGGCTCAACGCCACGAGCGTCGCCGCAGGCTATGAAGGCGTCTATGTGCTGAATGGCACGCTGCTGGGCGCGTTCGTCTTCATTGGCGGCTCAGGTGCGACCCTGTCGCTGGTGGTGGCGATCCTGCTGTTCTCGCGCAGCGATCCGCTGCGGGTGCTGGCGCTGGCCAGCATTCCGGTGTCGCTGCTGAACATCAACGAGATCCTGCTGTTCGGCCTGCCGCTCATCCTGAATCCCCGTCTGTTGCTGCCTTTCGTGCTGACGCCCGTGGTCAACGTGCTGATTGCGGTGGCGGTAGTGCAGCTGGGGTGGCTGGCCCCCGCCACCGTCGCGCTGCCGTTGACGTCGCCCGTGCTGTTCAACGCCTACCTTGGCGCGGGCGAACACCTGGCGGGCATCGCGCTGCAATGCGCCCTGGTGGCGTTGGGCGCGTGCATCTATGTGCCTTTTCTGATCGCACTGGAGCGGCAGCGCCAGGCCGACGCCACGGTGTACTTCAAGTCGTTGGACACGACGTTTCCGCAGTTGCAGGAAGAATCCCTGCTGTATGCGCATGACCCCGTCGCGTCCACTTACGCCACGCGCGCGCGCCGCCAGGCCGAGGTAGCACGCATCCGCGCCATCAGCGAATACGACTTCTACCTGGAGTTTCAGCCGCAGGTATCGCTGCGCACAGGTCTGTGCACCGGCTGCGAAGCCTTGCTGCGCGCCACCGGCCCCGAGGGCACGCAGCAGGCGCCGCTGGAATTCCTGCGCTGGCTGGCGCGGGCCGACCTGATGCGCGAAGTCGATCTCTGGGTGGCGCGGCAGGCGGTGCTGCAATGCCTTGCCTGGCGGGCGCAGGGCTTCACGATGCCGATGACCATCAACGTCACAAGCGGCACATTGACGGCGCCGGCTTTTCTGGACCGGTTGATCAAGGTGCTGGCGCAGGTGCAGGGTCAGGTGTCGGTGGAGCTCACGGAAGACGCGCTGGTCGAAGACGCGGACGCGCTGCACACGGCTTTTGACCGCCTGCATGGCATCGGCGCGCGCATCTATATCGACGACTTCGGCACGGGGTATTCGGCGCTGAGCTATCTGCACCAGTTCCAGATCGACGCGGTCAAGATCGACCGCAGCTTCGTGATGGCGCAGAGCCACGACCGGGGCGCGCTCGTGATGAGCGGCCTGCTGCGATTCTGCGAGGCGCTGAACCTGCAGATCATTGTCGAGGGCGTGGAAACGGAGGGGCAGTTGTCCGCGCTGGCGTCCAGCGCGGAGATCGTCGTGCAGGGCTGGTATTACAGCAAGGCGGTGTCCGGCGATCACATCGTGGACTTCGCGCGGCGGCGGCGGGAGATCTCCGCCCTGCCGGCGCAACCTGCCAGCGCGACCGCTATTTGATGCCGATGAACGGCAGCGCAGCGCCCGGCACTTGCGTGGACGGCAGCACGCCATCCCACTTTTCAACGGCGTTCAGGCTCACCAGATTGGTGTTGGCGGCCAGCGCCTCGGCCTTGGCGCGGATCGACGCCGCTTCCGCTTCGCCGCGCATGCGGATGCCGTCGGCTTCCGCAGTGAACTGCTGACGGCGCGCATCGGCTTCGGCCTTGGCCTTGACCACCTGGATCTCGGCGGTAATCATCGCCGTTTCCTTTTGCTGGCGGGTCGTCTCGATCTGCACCTGCGCCAGCATGCGCTGTTCGATCGAGTGTTCATAGGCCTGCGAAAAGCCCACTTCTTCGATCTGCACGCCCACCACCTGCACCGGCGCGCCTTCCATCGTCTTGAGCACGGCGTTGTTCACGTCCAGGCCCAGCTTCTGGCGTTCCTGAATGGCGCGCACGGCGGTGTACTGGCCGAACACGTTCTTCACGGCGTCCGGCGTCTTGCGTTCCAGCACGCGCATCTGCAGGTTGGCGATGGTGCCGTACTCGGAATAAAGCTCGGCCACGTGCTCGGACGGCACGCGGTACGTGACGGACACGCGCAGCGTCGCGGGCTGCTGGTCGTAGCTGTAGGCCTCGAGCTTTTCGAATACGAAGGTGTGGTCGCGCACCGACACCGTCATCACGTTGTCGATGAACGGCGTCTTGAAATCCAGGCCGGGTTCGGCCACGCGCACGAGCTTGCCGTTGCGCAGCACCACGCCGCGTTCGCCCTGGTCCACCTGGAACCACGATCCGAAGGCGATGAACAGGATCAACAGGAAGATGAGCGCGGTGCCAACGGCGAATTTCACGTTGCGCGGCTTGACCGCGCCGATCGTCTTGACCATCTGGATATCTGTCGGCTTCATCTTCACTTCCAATCCCTGTCTGTTCTTTTGCGTTTACGGTCCGAGAGCACCGCAGCGATGCCGCGCGCGAGCAGATAGGCGATCACCGCCGCCCCCACCAAGATCAGGAAATACCGCATCGAGCGTCCCCCCCGGGAAAGAAGGACGGGATTCTATCCCGCAGCAGGCGCGCCGCCGCAGGCGTGTATCGACGTAATGTGGCGATACGTTTCTGAAAGTTGCAGGAGTGGCATTCGGGACGCTTTTACGCGCCGTACCAGCGCAATCCCAGCCGCGACAGCGAATCCGGGTAGTCCCAGAATGCGTGGTCCAGCGCCTCCATCTGCTCCTGCTCTTCCTCGGTCATCGCGCCGTAGATGTCGTTGAGCTGCACGACGTCGGGCGAGGCCTCGAAACGGTCTATGAGCCCGCGCATGCGCGACAGGATGTCCAGCATATGCACGGCGCCGATCTTGCGCAGCGCCTGCAACGCCAGCTGGCAGGTCTGGTCGCCCCAGTTGCACAGAAACTGCATGAAGCCGCCATTGTTGATGTCGGCCTCCATGCGCCACAAGGCCACCAGTTCCTGCTCCGTTTCCGACAGCCGGTCGAGCTTCCATTCCGCGGCTTGCAGCGCCGCCATGGCCTGCTCGTAGCGCAGATCCCACAGCAGATCGTGCACGTTCAGCATGCCTTCCGGCACGGGTGCGGCCAGCGCCGGCCAGACGACGCCATGCCCATCGTCCACCAGTTGCCACTGCGCGCGCGCCTCGGGCGCCGCTTCGTGCAGGCGGATGTGCCGCCGGATCGGCTCCTTGACCTCGCGGCCATCGGCAAGCGTCAACTGCACGTGCGTATCGGTGAGCGACAGGGAAACGATGCGGTAGTCAGGCGTGGTCATGCAAGGGTCCGGCAAAACAGGAAAGCGAGAAGACGCTACCGGATTGGCGCTGTGCTGTCGAGGCGCGCGCGTTGCCGCCGCGCATCGCGCCGCATCCTGTTACGGCGCGCTGTTCACCCATCTGCTACGTTAACCAGGCACGCGCCGGGGTTGTCCTCCGGCGCCTTTGCCGGAGACCGACCATGCCCCGCCCTTCCGAGTCCGCTCCCCTGATCGGAGTGGTCCCGCCGTACATGCTGGACCGGCTTGCGCAGCACACCGATGCGCGCGTCAGCATGCCCGCCGTCAAGACGATGATCATCGATCAGCAGCAACGCAGCCTGCGCGAGATGGCCGAGCAGCCGCCACGTGCAACGCTGGCGCCGACGCGC
>DMTA01000275.1 GCA_003454835.1 Achromobacter sp.
ATCCCGAATGTGCGCGTGGAAACCGCCGAAGTCGACGCCCATGCGCGCATCGGCTGGTTCCGGTCCGTCGCCAACATTCCGCATGCCTTCGCGGCCCAGTGCTTCATCGACGAACTCGCGCGCCGCGCGGGCAAGGATCCTCAGGCATTCGCGCTGGATCTCATCGGTCCGTCCCGCCAGATCGATCCCGGCACGCTGGGCGACACGTGGAATTACACCGAGTCCCCCGAACGCTACCCCTACGACACCGGGCGCCTGCGCGGCGTGATCGAAGCCGCGTGCAAGGGGGCCGGCTGGGGCCGCGCATTGCCGAAGGGGCACGGACTGGGGCTGGCCTTCTGCTACAGCTTCATGAGCTACACCGCCACCGTTGTCGAGGTGGCGGTAGACGACAAGGGCGAGATCCGCGTCGTCGCCGTGGACATGGCGATGGACTGCGGCCCGCAGATCAACCCCGAACGCATCCGCGCGCAGATGGAAGGCGGCGCCATCAT
Organism: Achromobacter sp.; assembly: GCA_003454835.1. Classification (GTDB taxonomy): domain Bacteria; phylum Pseudomonadota; class Gammaproteobacteria; order Burkholderiales; family Burkholderiaceae_B; genus Achromobacter. Next base: position 495 of record DMTA01000275.1, read on the forward strand.
GGGGCTGAGCCTGGCGTTGACCAGCGAGATCACTTTCGAAAAAGGCCGCGTGAAGCAAAGCAACTTCCACGACTACGAGGTGCTGCGCCACAACGCGTCGCCGCGCGTGATCCGCACGCACCTGGTCAACGACGACCACGCGCTGCCGCCGGGCGGCGTGGGCGAACCGCCGGTGCCGCCCGTTGCCCCCGCCCTGTGCAACGCAATCTTCGCCGCGACGGGCAAGCGGATCCGCAGCCTGCCGGTCCGCAAGGTGGCATAAGGGCGAGGCCAACCAAATGACTGAGTCAGGACAGCCCGCCATGAACGCCTTTCCGTTTTGCATGGAGCACGCCGATGGAAAGCGTTGATGTCCGCGTGCTGCGCGCCGCGCGCGACTGGCTGGTGGCCGGGCATCGCCTGATGCTGGTCACCGTCGTCAAAACCTGGGGCTCGTCCCCGCGGCCGGTCGGATCCATGATGGTGTTGCGCGAGGACGGCCGGTGCATCGGCTCGGTGTCCGGCGGCTGCATCGAGGACGACCTGATCCACCGCTACACCCGGGCCTACGGCGACGGGACCATTCCGCAATCGGCGCCCGAGTTGGTCCGCTACGGCGTCACGGCCGACGAGGCGCACCAGTTCGGGCTGCCGTGCGGCGGCACGCTGGAGCTGCTGCTGGAATTTGCGCCGGATGGCGGGACGCTGGATGAACTGGTCCGCCGGCTCGAGGCTGGCCAGCTCGTGCAGCGGACAGTCGATTGCGCCAGCGGCGCGGTCACGCTCGGCGATGCATCGGCGCCCGAGGCCCTGCATTTCGATGGCGTCACCCTGTCCAGCACGCTGGGGCCCCAGTATCGCCTGCTGCTGATCGGCGCCGGGTCGCTGGCGGAACACCTCGCCACCATGGCGCTGTTCAATGACTTCGCGGTCACCGTGTGCGACCCGCGCATCGAGCACCTGGGCACCTGGTCCGTCGACGGCGTGGCCTTCACCACCGAAATGCCCGACGATGCCGTGCGCGCGCTGAACCCGGATTCCCGCACCTGCATCGTGGCGCTCAGCCACGATCCCAAGCTCGACGACATGGCGTTGCTGGAAGCGCTTCACAGTCCCGCGTTCTACGTCGGCGCCATCGGCTCGCGCCGCAATGCCGCCAGCCGCCGGCAGCGGTTCATCGAGCATCTGGACGAAACGGAAGCATCCATGCAACGACTGCACTCGCCGGTCGGTCTGCACATCGGCAGCAAGACACCGGCGGAAATCGCAGTCAGCGTGATGGCGCATATTCTGGCGGTAAAGAATGGCGTGATGGCCGGATAGCGGCGCGGCCGTTCGCAAGCGATGTGTACCTGTCTATACTAGGAACCGCATTTTTCGTCGCTTACGTGTCGCACTTCCAGGATCCCCCGTGGCCGCATCTCCCCCCCGATTGCCCGTCCAGGCCAATGCCCTGCCCGCCCCGCTGTACGCGCAGGTCAAGCAGATGATCGCGCAGCAGATCCGCAGCGGCGCCTGGCCGGCACATCATCGCGTGCCATCGGAAGCCGAGCTGGTCGATGAACTGGGATTCAGCCGCATGACGATCAACCGCGCGCTACGCGAGCTGACCGCCGAAGGCCTGCTGGTGCGCATGCAAGGGGTCGGCACCTTCGTCGCGCAGCCCAAGGCCCGCTCTGCCCTCTTCGCCGTGAACAACATTGCCGATGAGATCACGGCGCGCAACCACCGCCACCACAGCCGCGTCGTGCGGCTGGCTGAGGAAGCCGCCGGCGCCGAGCAGGCGCAGGCATTGGACATCCGCGCAGGCCAGCCGGTGTTTCATTCACTGATCGTCCATTACGAAGACGACGTGCCGATCCAGCTTGAGGACCGCTACGTCAATGTCCGCCTTGCCCCTGACTACTTGCAGCAGGACTTCACGCAAAGCACGCCGTACGAATACCTGACGCGTGTAGCGCCGCTGAGCGCCGGTGAGCACGTGGTCGAGGCCATTCTGGCCAAGCCGCGCGAGTGCCAGTTGCTGCAGATCGACCGCGATGAACCCTGCCTCCTGATCCGCCGCCGCACTTGGTCCGGCGACCGCGCGGTGACGCTGGCCCGGCTGATCCATCCGGGTTCGCGGCACCGGCTGGAAGGCACATTCACGACGTGAAGGCCGCCGCTTTCCGCAGCGCTTCTCGTATGACTGCGCCGGCCGCGTCCGGCTGAACTGCAACGCGCCATTGCGGCGCCCTCCCGCACGATCCCTCCAATGCCGAAACCTCGCGGGTTTCGGCATTTTTCATTGGGGTAATCCCTCACCCACAAATCAGTCATCTGCTATTGTATATACAACCATAGTCGTCTTAAGATCTGCTCACTTTGGCGCTGGATCACAGCGCACCTTGACCCGATCCAGGAGACTCACTTGAACGCTTCCACCCGATTCCGCGACGTCGTCATCCGCGCCCCGCGCGGCAGCCAACTCAATACCAAAAGCTGGCTGACCGAAGCGCCCCTGCGCATGCTGATGAACAACCTCGACCCCGATGTAGCCGAGAACCCTGACGAGCTGGTCGTCTATGGCGGCATCGGCCGCGCGGCCCGCGACTGGGACTGCTACGACAAGATCGTTGAATCGCTCAAGGCCTTGAACGATGACGAAACCCTGCTCGTGCAATCGGGCAAGCCGGTGGGGGTGTTCAAGACGCACGCCAACGCGCCGCGTGTCCTCATCGCCAACTCCAACCTCGTCCCGCACTGGGCCACGTGGGAACACTTCAACGAACTGGATGCCAAAGGCCTGGCCATGTACGGTCAGATGACCGCAGGGAGCTGGATCTACATCGGCAGCCAGGGCATCGTGCAAGGCACGTACGAAACCTTTGTCGAAGCCGGGCGCCAGCACTATGGCGGAAACCTTGCCGGGCGCTGGGTGCTGACCGCCGGCCTGGGCGGCATGGGCGGCGCGCAGCCGCTGGCCGCCACGCTGGCCGGTGCGTGCTCCCTGAACATCGAATGCCAGCAGAGCCGCATCGACTTCCGTCTGCGCACCCGTTACGTGGACGAGCAGGCGGCCAACCTGGACGACGCGCTGGCCCGCATCGCCAGGCACACCCAGGCCGGCCGCGCCGTCTCCATCGCGCTGTGCGGCAACGCCGCCGAGATCCTGCCCGAACTCGTGCGCCGCGGCGTCAAGCCCGACATGGCCACCGACCAGACCAGCGCGCACGACCCCCTGAACGGCTACCTGCCGGCCGGTTGGTCCTGGCAGGAATACCGCGACCGGGCGCAGCGCGAGCCGGCGGCGGTCATCAAGGCCGCCAAGCAGTCGATGGCCGTGCACGTGCAAGCCATGCTGGCCTTCCAGCGCCAGGGCATCCCCACCTTCGACTACGGCAACAACATCCGCCAGATGGCCAAGGAAGAAGGCGTCGCCGATGCGTTCGACTTTCCCGGTTTCGTGCCGGCTTACATCCGCCCGCTCTTCTGCCGCGGCGTGGGCCCCTTCCGCTGGGCTGCGCTGTCCGGCGATCCGCAAGACATCTACAAGACCGACGCCAAGGTCAAGGAACTGATACCCGACGACGCCCACCTGCACCATTGGCTCAGCATGGCGCGCGAGCGCATCAGCTTCCAGGGTCTGCCCGCCCGCATCTGCTGGGTCGGCCTGGGCGCGCGCGCCAAGCTGGGCCTGGCGTTCAACGAAATGGTGAGATCCGGCGAACTGTCGGCGCCCATCGTCATCGGCCGTGATCACCTGGACTCCGGGTCGGTCGCCAGCCCCAACCGCGAAACCGAATCCATGCGCGACGGCTCGGACGCCGTGTCCGACTGGCCGCTGCTCAATGCCCTGCTGAACACCGCCAGCGGCGCAACGTGGGTATCGCTGCACCACGGCGGCGGCGTCGGCATGGGCTTCTCGCAGCATTCCGGCATGGTGATCGTGTGCGACGGCACCGACGCCGCCGCCGAGCGCATCGCCCGCGTGCTGACCAACGACCCGGCCACGGGCGTGATGCGGCACGCGGACGCCGGGTACCAGATCGCCATCGACTGCGCGCACGAACAGGGCTTGAACCTTCCCATGGTGACCGGCAAACGCTGACCCCCGCGCGGCGGCCTACGGATGGACCGGCCGGCGCAACAGACTGCATAACAACGATTGCAAGCAGCCGGACCACCGGCGTAGGAGAAGAGGAATGGAATTGCACGTGAAACCGGGCCAACTGACGCTGGCCGACCTGCGGCGCGCCTATCAGCAGCCTGTGCGCCTGACGCTGGATCCCGGCGCCGCGCAGGCCATCGACGCCAGTGTGGCCACGGTTGAACGCATCATCGCCGAAGGCCGCACGGTCTACGGCATCAATACCGGCTTTGGCCTGCTGGCCTCCACCAAGATCGCGCGCGAAGACCTGCAGGCGTTGCAGACGTCGCTGGTCCGTTCCCACGCGGCGGGCGTGGGCGAAGCGCTGGACGACGCCATGGTTCGGCTCATCATGGTGCTCAAGATCAACAGCCTGGCTCGCGGTTACTCGGGCGTGCGCCGCCACGTCATCGACAGCCTGATCGCGCTGGTCAACGCGGGCGTGTACCCGCACATCCCGCTGAAGGGTTCCGTGGGCGCGTCCGGCGACCTGGCTCCGCTTGCCCACATGTCGTTGGTGCTGCTGGGCGAAAGCCAGGCGCGCCACCAAGGCGAATGGCTGCCCGCGCGCGAGGCGCTGGCGCGCGCCGGCCTGGAACCGCTGACGCTGGCCGCCAAGGAAGGGCTGGCCCTCTTGAACGGCACCCAGGTGTCCACCGCGTTCGCGCTGCGCGGCCTGTTCGAAGCCGAAGACATGGTGGCCGCGGGCCTGGTGTGCGGCAGCCTCAGCGTCGAGGCCATGCTGGGCTCGCGCGCACCGTTCGATGCCCGCATCCACGCCGCGCGCGGCCAGCCTGGGCAGATCGACGTGGCCGCCGTCTACCGCAGCCTTTTGGGCGACGACAGCGAGGTCGGCCACTCCCACGCCGATTGCGGCAAGGTGCAGGACCCCTACTCCCTGCGCTGCCAACCCCAGGTGATGGGCGCCTGCCTCACGCAGATCCGCCACGCCGCGCAGGTCCTGGAAATCGAATCGAACGCCGTGTCCGACAACCCCCTGGTGTTCGTCGAACAAGGCGACGTCATCTCCGGCGGCAACTTTCATGCAGAACCGGTGGCGCTGGTTGCCGACAACCTGGCGCTGGCGCTGGCCGAGATCGGCGCGCTGGCGGAACGGCGCATTGCGCTGATGATGGACAAGCACATGTCGCAGCTGCCGCCGTTCCTGGTCCGCAAGGGCGGCGTCAACTCGGGGTTCATGATCGCCCAGGTGACGGCCGCGGCGCTGGCCAGCGACAACAAGGCATTGGCGCATCCGGCCAGCGTGGACAGCATGCCCACGTCGGCCAACCAGGAGGATCACGTGTCGATGGCGCCCAACGCGGGCAAGCGGCTGTGGGCCATGGCCGACAACGTGCGCGACATCCTGGCCATCGAATGGCTGGGCGCTTGCCAAGGCCTGGACTTCCGAGAAGGACTCAAGACGTCGCCGCAACTGGAAGCCGCGCGCCGCGCCCTGCGCGAGAAGGTGCCCCATTACGAGGAAGACCGCTTCTTCGCGCCCGACATCGCGGCGGCCAGCGACCTGATCGGCGCGCAAGTCATGAACGGCCTGATGCCCGCGGGTCTGCTGCCCAGCCTCTGATGCCCCCCTCCCGGCCGGACGCATCCGGCCGGCATCGTCACACCGCGCGCAAGGCCCCCATCAGAAGGCGCCTGCGCGCCCCTTCACGCGAGACCGACCAAGGAACCGAGAGAGACAACAATGCAAGCATTCTCGCAGTCAGACACACCGGCAGAAGCGCAGACACTCAAACGGGGGCTGAACGCCCGGCATATCCGTTTCATGGCATTGGGCTCGGCCATTGGCACGGGCCTTTTCTACGGGTCTGCCGAGGCGATCCAGGCGGCTGGTCCTTCGGTACTGCTGGCCTACCTGGTCGCCGGCGCCGCCGTCTATATGGTCATGCGCGCCCTTGGCGAAATGTCGGTGCGCAACCCGGTGTCCGGCTCGTTCGGGCACTACACCACGCAATATCTGGGGCCGCTGGCCGGCTTTCTGACAGGCTGGACCTACGCATTCGAGATGATCGTCGTCTGTCTGACCGACATCACCGCGTTCGGGCTGTACATGGGGTTCTGGTATCCCGACGTGCCGCGATGGATCTGGGTCCTGTCCATCGTCTTCTTCATCGGCGCCATCAACCTGCTGTCGGTAAAGGTATTTGGCGAACTGGAGTTCTGGCTGTCGCTGCTGAAGGTCGGCGCCATCGTCGCGATGATCGCCGGCGGCCTGGGCATCATGCTGTTCGGCATGGGAATGGGCGCGGACAGCGCCGCAACCGGTGTGCACAACCTGTGGGAGCACGGCGGCTTCATGCCCAACGGCGTGAGCGGGCTGATTGCATCGCTGGCCGTCGTGGTATTCGCATTTGGCGGCATCGAGATCATCGGCATCACCGCCGGCGAAGCCAAGGACCCCGGCCGCACCATCCCCCGCGCCATCAACGCCGTGCCGATGCGCATACTGCTGTTCTACGTGCTGACGCTGTTCGTGCTGATGTCCATCTTCCCGTGGACTCGGATCGACAGCAAAAGCAGCCCGTTCGTGCAGATCTTCGACAGCCTCGGCATCAGCTCCGCGGCCACCATCCTGAACATCGTCGTGATCTCGGCGGCGGTATCGGCCATCAACAGCGACATCTTCGGCGCGGGCCGCATGCTGTTCGGCATGGCCCAGCAAGGCCAGGCGCCGCGCGGCTTTGCCTCCGTTTCAAGCAACGGCGTGCCGTGGATGACGGTGGTGGTGATGACGGTGGCGCTGCTCTTCGGCGTACTGCTGAACTATCTGATCCCTGAGAATGTATTCCTCCTGATCGCCTCCATTGCCACGTTCGCCACGGTCTGGGTGTGGCTGATGATCCTGCTGTCGCAGGTGGCGATGCGGCGCAAGATGAGCCCGGAGGAGATCTCGCAATTGAAATTCCCTGTGCCGTTCTGGCCGCTGGGCCCCTTGATCGCCATTGCTTTCATGGCCTTCGTGATCGCGGTGCTGGGCTATTTCCCCGGCACACAGAAGGCCCTGGTCGTGGGCGTTGTCTGGATCGCGCTGCTTTGCCTGGCCTATCGCCTCTGGGTTTATCCCAGGCGCCTTCCCGAACGAGAGCCGGTTCCCGCGGCTCAGGGTTCCGATTGATCGACGCGGCGCCGGCCGGCGGGGTTTGCGCCGGCCGGCATCTGCATCAAGGAGAAAAGCATGAGACAGGTCTGGCGACATTGCCACGCCGCCACGATGGCCGGCGGCACGTATTCCGTGATCGACAACGCGGCCATCGTGACGCGGGCCGATCGCATCGAATGGATCGGCCCCGATTCAGAATTACCCGCCGTGGATGCCGCGCACGTCCATGACCTGGGCGGCACGTGGGTCACGCCCGGCCTCGTCGATTGCCACACCCACCTGATATTCGGCGGCGACCGCAGCCGCGAATTCGAACAGCGCCTGCAAGGCGTCGACTACGCCACGATCGCCGCCCAAGGCGGCGGCATCGCCAGCACCGTACGCGCCACGCGCGCAGCGACCGAAGACGAACTGTTCGCCAGCGCCCACCGCCGTGCGTTGCAGCTGCTGCGTGATGGCGTGACGACGCTGGAGGTGAAGTCCGGCTACGGGCTCGATCTGGAGCATGAACGCAAGATGCTGCGCGTGGCGAGGCACCTGGGCCAGACGCTGCCGCTGACCGTGCGTGCAACCTGCCTAGCCGCGCACGCGCTGCCGCCGGAGTTCGCAGGGCGACCGGATGCATACATCGACGAAGTTGCGTTGACCATGCTGCCGGCGCTGGCGGCCGAGGGCCTGGTCGATGCCGTCGATGCCTTTTGCGAGCACCTGGCATTTACGCCGGCGCAGGTGGAGCGGGTGTTTCAGGCAGCCGCCCGGCTGAACCTGCCCGTGAAGCTGCATGCTGAACAACTGTCAACGTTGCATGGCGCGAGTCTGGCGGCGCGTTATGGCGCGCTTTCTGCCGACCATCTGGAATATCTGACCGAATCCGATGTGCTGGCGATGGCGAAGGCGGGAACGGTGGCGGTGCTGTTGCCCGGAGCATTCTATGCGCTGCGTGAGACGCAGTTGCCGCCGGTGGATCTGCTACGGCATCACGGCGTGCCGATCGCGATTTCGACGGATCTGAATCCAGGGACGTCGCCGGTGCTGTCGTTGCGGTTGATGCTCAGCATGGCGTGCACGTTGTTCAGGATGACGCCTGAGGAAGCCCTGGCGGGCGTGACGGTGAACGGGGCGCGGGCGTTGGGGTTGTCAGCGACGCATGGGACGCTGGAGGTGGGCAAGGTGGCGGACTTTGTGGCCTGGGATATTAAGCATCCGGCTGAGCTTGCGTATTGGCTGGGGGGGGATGTGGCGAAGCGGGTGGTTCGGCATGGGGCAATGGTGGACGTGGCGGCGCTTTAGCGTGCTGGAAGCGCCTTCAAGAAGTACGACAGCTTTTCTCCATAGCGTTCTCTGCATTAGGAAGGACACCGCAATCCGGCGTATCAGCAACTGATTTTTCCGGTCGACGCGCTAGCGATCAGGCTGGCTCCGCATGTGGTCTTCATCCCCTCCACAGCGACGGGAATACCACCTACCTTGTAAGTGGCGATCCCCTCGGCAATAACGTGGACGCCGTTACACCTGGGACAAGAGACCTTGTGCCCCACGCCGGCCAACGGCCTCCCGTTGAAGTTGGTGTGTTCAAAGCCCTCCAGCACCACGCCGCCATGGTCGGTCCTGTCGCCCTTGCGAATAATGTTTGGCATCGCTATTTCTCCTTCAACTAGTCCTAGTTGCGCTTCCAACCCGACGAGCCGTCGCCGGGAAGCACCGCAATAAAGTCATCAAGCATTCGCTGCTCCCGCGCGACAATCTCGGGATCTCGATAGCGCGGCGCATTGCGCTCCTGCTCACGCTGATAATCAAAGACCAGTTGACCGTGCCAGGCCTTGAACTCCGGAGAAGGCGCTTCAGTCAACGGCGAGTGCTGAGGCCGCAACGCCACGTCAAACGGGTCGTCTGCAGGCTTTTTTCCTGGCGATGGCGGGCTGACGCCGATGAAGGTTGCACGGTCTGGGCGGCGCAACGGCACCACCATGCTGCTGTCCGCGTTGAGGTAGCTTGCCATCGTCGCCAGGGCCAAACCGACAAACGGCGATGCAGCGCCCGTATCGCCCAGCCGCTGGGTCAGGTCGTAACTTTGAGCCGAGTCGAGCAGATCTACCGGGTGCTGTGCCGCATGCAACGCCGGAGCCAGATCGGCGATGGCGCCAGACGGTTTTCCCGTGTCGAAGAATGCCCGCGCAGGTGCAGCGCCCAGCGCCGAAACTGCCTGGTCCCAGCCGCCGGCAAACGCTTTATCGCGTAGAGCGCCCTTGAGTGGGATCGAGGCCTTTCCCTCCTGATGCAGTGAAACCGTCACCGGTCGATGCAGCCGTGCCAGCACCTTCAGGCGATCCCACTGCTCGAAGCCCCGTTGCGTGATCGGAGTGGGGAAAAACGGGCTGGGTTTGAAGGCATGTGGCGGCGTACGCTCCCAACCCGTAAACGCCGGGTCGATGGAGTCGGGCTTGGACTGCGTGTACTTGGCGAACTCGCGCAGCCAGGCGATGCGCTCGGGGCGGGCGACTACCAGCGCCACCACGCTGTCAGTCAATTCGCCTGGTTGGCGGGGACCCGTACCCAGGCCAATGGGCTTTTCACCCTGACTCATCAAGATTCGAGCCATGTTGTAGCCCTCGACGACATACAGCAATAGCGCAGGCATGTCCGGGTTTTGCTCGAAGACGCCAAAAACTGCCTCGATCACGGCCTCTGGCGTGTCGTTGCAGATGACGCCGTTTTTTAACTGCCCGATGCGGTGCCAGTGCAGCCCCGCGTCTCCGAGCTCGAGGCTGGCCATGTCATTCAACATTTCCTCGACTTCTTCGGGAAAAAGCCGCGGACGCTCCGTCTTGGGGTTGTAGCCTCGAACCACCGTGATGGTGGGAATTCGCCAGCGCTCCGGGAAACTTCTCAGCGCGAGCTCGGTCGCGTTGGAAATGCGCTGTCGCCAAGCCATGTCTTTGCGCGTCGCACTGATGGGATAGTCTCGAGGATCCATTGGCAGAGCCGAGCCAAGATGCAATGTGTTGGGTTGGTTCGCGTTTTGTTCCTGCAACTGAGCCCAGACCTGACCTTGTCGGAAGACATCAATGCTGACTCCCACACGAACGACATCTAGGGTCTCGAGGCGAGGAGACGTAATCGGAGCGTTGAAATACATGTGAATACCCGACGGTAGCGTGTCAACAGGATTAGGTTGCTTAGGTCTGTCAATAGACGGTAGTGGACAAGAGATGGCGGTCAGCTGAGGTGCGGGAACGTCGGCTGCAGAAGCGGCTCCGCTGGCTACTGCCAGGAGTGCAACCATGCCCGCGCAGTTCGATAACCGCCTCATCGATATGCTCCTGGTTTTCCGGACATGGTGCGCACGCTACGCTGGCGCTCGCTGATGGTCTCACTCACGATCAGAGTGGGGAGGGGGGCGCTTAGGGTGCTCCCCGGGAGAAATCCTCCGCCGGCCGAACCCGCAATTCCCGCAGGATTCTGCTCCGGCTGCCGGTTGCTGCGATATAGATCGGTCGCATCGATCAAGGGCTTATTGATTTCGTTTTCGGCCCTATATAGTGCGACAAGCGCACTATTGGGCTGGTCAACTTCAATCGAATTCAACGCGGTCTCATCTCGACCGTCTCTGTAGTTCTCTTTCCAGCTAAGCCGCCAATCCGCCACCCTGCAAAGATAGGCATAGAAAACCTCATCATCAATGCTGCAAGCTTGCCCGATGGCCAGGTCGTACGCGACAGCGCGTCTGCTGTGCATGGCGTTCATTGGAATGGCCGAGTGAAACGAGATCGCTTCGTTGCCGCCAGCCGGTGCATCCATCATCCGCCTACGCGCCTGATTGGGAGTCTCTTCAAACACCGCGTCGTAGCCCCCTTGCCCCAGCGGCTTGACGTGTGCGACGCGATGCCAGTCGGCCGCCCACTCGCTGTTCTCCGGATCCAGATAGGGATTGCGGCTCAGGTCATTCAGGTCAGTCGCCTTTTCCTCCAGCGCCCGCCGTAGCGCCGGGCCTCGCAGGTTATCCGTCGAAAGCGTCATCACACGCGTGGAATGAACATCAATGCCGCCGTTCGTAATGGAGATCGACGCGTCGATAGGGTCGGTAGCCGTCCATACAGGCTTGATGCCTTTGGACCCTTCGCGGCCCAGCGACGTGCCGACGGCAACGAAGTCCGGCAGGAACGGAACGGGCAAGGTGGGCGCCTGAATGGTGACGGTTTGCCCCGGCGAGAACTCGCCGTTTGCGAACATCGCGCGCATTGCACCAAGCTCAGTGCCTTCCCAGGTGCGCTCGCCGCCCCCCAGGGCTCCGTATCCGACAAGCATGTAATCGTAGGATGGCGGTTTGCCGACCACCTCGCCCTGGCCATCGCGCTCGCGCGTTGTGAAGACGCGCTGGAAGAAGCGTTTGCCGAGCGCGGGCAAGGTCGAAACATGGACATTCAGGTAACCCCCATGCTCCATCGACACGCGATAGTCGAGGTTGAACAGGTTCTTCTGAGAGGCGTTCAGACGTAGAACCTTAAAACTCGCAGCTTGGCCAACCCCTTGCCAGCCAATCCCCTGAACGTTTGCCATCCCCACCGTCTGATCCTGCGGCGAAAAGTACAGAAACACGCCTCCTCGGTTGTCTCGCTCTGCGAATGTGATCGTGTTTCCATCGATGGAGGTATCACATTGCTGCCCCGTCCAGCGAAGGCCGCCGATGCAGCTATCCTTGCTGGCATCGGCCATATCTGCCAAGGACGGCGTCTGATGGGGATTTCGGCCGATAAGGTTGACGATGTTGCTGAGCGTCTTCACGCGCGCGGGCGTCGTCTGCTGGGCTTCGCCCAGCTCTCTGCGCTCAAAGAACGTTTCCTTCAGGCTATAGGGCGGGCTCATCAGCACAAAACTGTCGATAGGCCGCAAACCCTCATCTTGGAGCATGGCGTTGGCCAGCATCGTGATGAGATTGCCCTGGCTGTGCCCGACCACATTGATGGTGTCGTCTTCGCCTGAACGGCCATCGGGATGCCGATAGGCGCGGATAATCCGGACCAACATCGCCAGCCGTTGCGCCGCCAGCACCATGTAACGCCGGGACGGCGCGGGAAACAGCGGATGGTCGGGAGATCCAAACATCAAATTGGCCGGCAGTCCCGCCACCTTGCCTGAAAATCCACGGCCAAACATGTCCGGCAGAGTCGTTGTGGCATTGGCAAAAAAGCCACCTTCCTTTGTCCCGGCCTTGTCCAGCCGGTTGCCGAAGCGGTCCAGCCATTCGCCATGGGGCGTCTGCTTCTGGATACGGCCTTCCTCTTCACGAAAGCCCCAATAGAAGGGAATGACTACGCTACGAGAGCGCCCGCCATGCTTGCCCGCCGTCGGTCTGCGACGGTAGTACACCGCGTCGGGATTCGGCGCTTTACCGTCATCCTCCTCTGGCGACGTGTACCGGGCAGGATTGAGCGCAGCAGGACTACGCTCGCCCCGCTTGGTGAACAGATGGTCCAGACGTTCGTTCAACCCCGTGCAGATGCCGGTTTCCAGGTCATCGTAAACACCAGCCAGATCGTTGACCCCGTGAATCAGGATCACGATGCAGGGCTTGGGCTGCTGCTTTTGCACGTAAGCGTCTCTCGCATTGGGCGCAACGATGGCACGGGTCTTTCCGGTGATGGGGGGTAAGAACATCGCTTGAACTCCCCAACCTTAGTTGCGCTTCGAACCCGACGAGCCGTCGCCGGGAAGCCCCGCTATAAAGTCATCAAGGATGCGCTGCTCCCGCGCGACAACCGCGGGGTCTCGATAACGCGGCGCATTGCGCTCCTGCTCCAGCTGATAATCCATGATCCGCTTCCCTAGCCAGGCCTTGAACTCGGGAGACGGCTCATCGGTAACCGACGTGTGCTGAGGGCGCAGTTTCACGTCAAATGGGTCGTACTCGGGCTTTTTGCCCGGCGCCGGGGGGCTGATGCCGATGAAGGTTGCCCGATCGGTGCGGCGCAACGGCACCACCATGCTGCTGTCTGCGTTGAGGTGGCTTGCCATGGTAGCCAGCGCCAGGTTGACAAACGGCGAAGCAGCCCCCGTGTCTCCCATACGCTGAGTCAGGTCGTAGTTCTGATTGGAGTCGAGCAGATCCACCGCGTGCTGTGCATCTTGCAGGGCGGGGGCCAGCATGGCGAGATTGCCCGACAGCTTGCCCGTGTCAAAGAATGCCCGCGCTGGTGCTGCGCCCAGCCCCGTGATCGCCTGGTTCCAACCGCTGGCGAGCGCTTTGTCGCGCGCGGCGCCCTTAAGTAGGGTTGACGCCTTGTCCTGTTGATGCAGGGAAACCGTCACCGGCCGGTGCAGCCGCGCCAGCACCCGCAGGCGATCCCACTGCTGGAAACCGCGTTGCGTGATCGGGGTGGGAAAGAAGGTGCTCGGCTGGAAGCTACGCGGCGGCAAACGATCCCAACCGATAAAGGCCGGATCGATGGAATCGGGATTGGCCTTGGTGTACTTGACGAACTCACGCATCCGGGCCACCCGCTCGGGTCTGGCGAAAACGATCGCCACCACGGCGTCGGTGGGCGTTTCAGGGGTGCGTTCGCCAGGGGGGGCGATGTCAAACAGGCGAAGGTCCTGGCTGGACAGCGCGGCCCGCAAGTTGAAGCTATCGAGCGCGTACACCAACAAAGCCGGCATATCCGGATTGCTCTCGAACAATCGGAAGATGGATTCGATAGCCATTTCCGGATCGGTATTGCAGATGACGCCATTATCTAACTGGCGCATCTGGTGCCAATGCAGACCTGCATCACCGCGTTCTGCAGTCGCCATGCGTCTAAGGGCAACTTCCATTCTCTTGGGCGGCACGCGAGGCCTTTCCATTCGCGGATCGTAATCCCGTACGACCACCATGGTCGGGACAGGCCAGCGTTCCGGAAAGCTCGTCAGGGCCAACTCCAGCGCATTGGATTTTCGCTGACTCCAGGCTAGATCTTGCCGCGAACCGCTGGTCGGATAGTCGCGAGGGTCCATGGGTAAGGCGCTGCCCACCAGCAAGGCATTGGGTTGCGCGGCGCTTTGCTTTTGCAATTGCGCCCAGGCCTGACCTTGACGATAGACATCCAGACTCAGTCCCACACGGACGATGTCAAGGGTTTCCAGACGAGGTTGCAACATGGGAACACCTTTGGAGGTAGAGGGAGTATCCGGTGAGACCGCCGTGCGAAGCGTTGCAGCCGATGGCAATGGGCACGCCATTGCAGTCAGCGGCGCGGTGACGGGCATCAGGGGCGGAGAAACAGGGGCAAACGCCCACCAACGCAACAGCATTGATGCGGCCAGGAGCGAGATCGGACTCATGGGCTCCTCAGAGGTTGCACTGTGAATCGCAACCTGCGTCTCTATCTTCCACGCTCTGATAAGCGACCAGACTCGGATAGTCCGCATCGAGCGTGACCTTTGGCAGAAATCCCCCACCTTCAGGGGCGCCTCCCGGAGAGGGCATTTTGTCGCTCCGATAAAGGCATGTATCGGCAATCAGCTTTCGATTCATCTCTGATTCATTCTCATAGCACTGCAACACGGGTTCATCGGGTTCGTCGCGGGTTGCTTTAGTCTCAGATCGCCACGTTTCGTCCTCTCTTTCCCAGTCCAGTCGCCAATCCGCCACCCTGCACAAGTAGGCATAGAAAACCTCATCGTCAATGCTGCAGGCCTGCCCGATGGCCAGGTCGTACGCCACGGCGCGCCGGCTGTGCATGGCGTTCATAGGAATGGCCGAGTGAAACGAGATGGCTTCGTTGCTGCCTGCCGGCGCATCCATCATCCGCCTGCGCGCCTGGTTCGGCGTCTCTTCGAACACCGTGTCGTAACGTCCATGCCCCAAGGGCTTGATGTGCGCGACACGGTGCCAGTCGGCCGCCCACGCACTGTTCTCGGGATCCACGTAGGGGTTGCGGCTCAGGTCATTCAGGTCGGACGCCTTTTCCTCAAGCGCCCGCCGCAGCACCGGGCCCCTCAGGCCGTCAGTTGGGAGCGTGATCACCCGCGTGGTGTGGACGCCGATGCCGCCGTTTGTGATCGCAATCGACGCGTCGATAGGATCGGTAGCCGTCCACACAGGTTTGATGCCTTTAGACCCTTCACGATCCAGCGACGTGCCGCCGGAAACAAAATCGGGCAGGAACGGAACCGGCAAGGTCGGCGCCTGAATGGTGACGGTTTTCCCGACTGAGAAGTAGGCGCTCGATAAGCCCCCGTGGTCGGTGCCTTCCCAGCTGCGCTCTCCGACTTCGACAAGCATGTAATCGTAGGAAGGCGATTTGCCGACCTCCTCGCCCTTGCCATCGCGTTCGCGCATTGTGAAGACGCGTTGATAGAAGCGATTACCCAACTCGGGCAAGGCGGAAACATGAACAATCAAGCGACCATGTCCTTCCACGGACACGCGATGGTCGAGGTTGAAAAGACCTTTTTCAGAGGGGTTCAGGTGTAAAACCTTAAAACTCGCAGCTTGACCAATTCCCTGCCAGCCTATCCCCTGAATGTTTGCCATCCCTACCGTCTTATCCTGCGGCGAGAAATACAGAAACACACTGCCGCGGTTGTCCCGCTCTGCGAACGTGATCGTGTTTCCATCGATGGAGGTTGCGCATTGCTGCCCGGTCCAGCGAAGACCGCCGATGCAACTATCCTTGCTGGCATCGGCCATGTCTGCGAAGGACGGCGTCTGATGGGGCAGTTGACCGATGAAGTTGACGATGTTGCTGAGCGCCTTCACCCGCGCAGGCGTCGTCTGCTGACGATCACCCAACGCTATGTGCTCGAAGTTTGTTTCCTCCAGGCTATAAGGCGGGCTCATCATGATAAAGCCATCGATGGGCCGCAAGCCCTCATCGTGGAGCATGGCGTTGGCCAGCAGCGTAATGAGATTGCCCTGGCTATGGCCAACTACATTGATGGTGTCGTCTTCGCCCGAGCGGCCATCGAGATGCCGATAGGCACGGATGATCCGGACCAACATCGCCAGCCGTTGCGCCGCCAGCACCATGTAACGCCGGGACGGCGCCGGAAACAGCGGATGGTCGGGAGATCCAAACATCGAGTTGGCGGGCAATCCCGCCACCTTGCCGGAAAACCCCTGGCCAAACATGTCTGGGAGGGTCGTGGTGGCATTGGCAAAAGGACCACCTTCTTTTGTCCCAGCTTTGTCCAGCCGGTTGCCGAAGCGGTCCAGCCATTCGCCATGGGGCGTCTGCTTCTGGATACGGCCTTCCTCTTCTCGGAATCCCCAATAAAAGGGAATCACCACACTGCGCGAATAACCGCCGAGTTTTCCTTCCGCCGCAAGGCGGCGGTAGTACTCGGCATCGGGATTCGGCGCTTTCCCCTCATCCTCCTCTGGCGACGTGTACCGGGCAGGATTGAGCGCAGCAGGACTGCGCTCGCCTCGCTTGGTGAACAGATGGTCCAGACGTTCGTTCAACCCCGTGCAGATGCCAGTTTCCAGGTCGTCGTAAACACCAGCCAGATCGTTGACCCCGTGAATCAGGATCACGATGCAGGGCTTGGGCTGCTGCTTTTGCACGTAAGCGTCTGTCGCGTCGGGCGCGACGATGGCGCGGGTCTTTCCGGTGATGGGGGGTGAGAACATCCTTTTAACTCCCTTCTGCTTTCGGGCGGAGCACTGGCGCGTCGGTGCGCTTCAAAAGACAGCGCATTTCGTTTCAATACATCCAACGGTCCTGATCCAAGATCAGCCCGGAATACGCCGAGCTCTCATACGCATCCAGGCAACGCATCAGATTGTTTGTCTTGCCCGTCTCTTGCAGGACCTTCGTATCCGCGGGCACTACGCGCTTGAAGTACTCCCTTACGTGCGCGTAGGCCTCTTCCTCGTGACTCCCTAGTTGAAAGTACCCCCCTCTCGCGGTACCTGCCTCATCATCAGGTCCCTGCTGCTGATAAGTACCCAGGCAATACGCCATCCCCCACTTCTTGAGCATCAGCCGCATATCGTCGCGTTCTCCGGCCACCGCGAAAGCCATCGGCAGAAGCAATGCGAGTAGCACTCGGATCCTCATTTCAATTCCCAGTAGTGCACAGCAGTAGTTTTTTCAGCCGACGTTGCGTGCGTGAAATAACAACTATCACCACAATCCATCCCATCCCACAAAGTGACGTGTCCGGTTGCGTTGCGCCAACCTGCAATCTCAAAAATGACGATGCCTTTCATTCCAGAGAGTTGGATATAGGCGTCCTGGCCGCTAGTCTTGATTGAGAGGTCTGGCTTACCAAACTGGCGACGAACAAACTTCAGCATGTCAGACACGCGCATGATGTAGGCCTTGTTGTCACCACCGCGCAATTTGTATTCGCCAGGCCCTTTTGGAATCTCCATACCGCCATAGTTGAAGGCTCGGCTGAGACGTACCCCGCACGCGTTTGCATAGGCAATGGGATCCTCGACATAGTGTTCGTAGACACTTCCGCCAGCCAAGCGATACGCATCTTTCGCCGACACGCCTACTGGATAGGCAGACCACATCTCTGCGAACTTTGGTCTCCTGATACGAATTTCCGACCGAACCTGGCCCGCCGCTGCGCTTACGGTTCCCCTGTCTTAGCTCTCCTGTGAGGCGACCGCGATACGCTGATCAGCCAGCACATTCTTTAGGGTCGCTGTTTTATCTTCACCAACGATGGCGTCAAGGAGTATGTCCAGAGGCGGTTCGCCCCCCTCCGATCGAAGTCGAACCTGCACGACGTCCCCTGACTGATAGTTGATGGTCTCCACGTGCAGATTCAGGTCTGCGGAATGGCGGGAGATATCGCTGATTGGGGTTTCCGCTTTGCCGTAAGTCCAAAATATTCTTCGTATTGCCTTTTCGTTGCCGGCCGGCATCTGTGTTGGTCTGTCAGGGGTATTCGATTGCGATGCCCCAGAGCCATTTCGAGGAAGCAGCGTTAGCGAGGCGATGTGCATCGCCCCCATCTCCACGAGGTCGGTGCCACCCTCGGCATCCGTAACGCCATCACGCACATCTCCATTGCTGAGCGTGATTCTGTACGGATGCCTGGCGGCGGGTCGTTCGCCGTCAGGCAACGTCAATACAAAGCGTCTCTGAGTCGATCCGACATCGAACTGAGGTAACGTCCCGGATTCGCTCGCCGCACCCACCCAGTCGAAGCTGCCTGCTTTGAAGGTCATGGCGCCGGGGCAGCCGTACTCGATGTTGCCTCCTTCCATCTTGATGTAGGCGCCCTGACATAGCAGGGTGATGTGCTTGTCGGCGGTCACCAGAACATGTTCATTACTGGCGCTGACCACAACGCTCTTGTCTGCCTGAAGGTGGATCGACGCTTGTTGAGCCTGGACGCGCACCTGCCCTTGATGCGCGATTTGGCGCAGATCACCGGCATGGGTGAATTGACTGATGCCTTGCCCGGCGTTCATGACGATGGACTGGCCCGCCGTGACATGTTGGTTTTGCTCAGCGACCGTATCCAGATGCTGGCCCGCAGCGAGAGTGATGGAGCGCGGCGTGGCTGCGGCAATGCCTGCGGGGCTGCTGAGGCCAATAAGGGGCTGCCCGCCGTTTTCGCCGCTCTCGTCGTTTGCGCCATGCCCCAAGTCGCGGACGGCGTTGGACAAGGTTGTCTGGGGACCGGCGTCGTGCGGCAGATTCTGATGCTGTTCAGCGTACTCGCCCAGGTTTTTCGCCAACTCGAGCGCACTTTCCAGGCATTGGACCAACTGGGTGCGAGCAAGGTGTCCCCCTTGGGCGTTCGGCTGTTCATCAGTGGTAAGCAGCAGGCCCTGTGCGGCGCGCAGGGCACCGTGCAGGTCGGTGCGCAGCTCGAAGCCTTCACCGCGGGGGCTTCCGCCGCGGGGTCGAGGGTGCGTCAGGTAGCCAAGGTGCAGATGGGTTGCGCCATGGTCGTTCATCAGCGCGGCGCTGATCTGAGAGGTGGTGTCGTCCAGCCGCAATTCACTGGCGCGGTTCCCTTTGTGCTCCTTGCTTTTGACCGTTGCCAATTCCTTGAATTTGGGCAATTCGTACGGCGGCAATTGCAGGCGGTTGTAGGCCCTGCCCGTAATGATCGGCTGATCGGTATCCCCATCCAGGAACTGGACGATGACCTCCTGTCCGATGCGCGGGATGGCCATGTGGCCCCAGGTGGCGCCGGCGATATTTTGCGACACGCGGATCCAGCATGAGCTGTGATCGTCCTGGTTACCCAGCCGATCCCACGGAAATTGGACCTTCACCCGTCCGTATTCGTCGGTAAAGATTTCCTCGTTGGGCGGACCAACCACGACGGCGTTCTGGGGGCCATCGATGCGTGGCGGGGGCAACGGTTCGGCACGCCACTCGGCGTCGTCCGGAACGAGATCGGCCTCGTAGCGGTAATGCGTGCCCAATTGCGCCTGAGCGCTTTCCTCTGCCTGACTGGTGTGTTGCGAACCGCGGTGAACGATGCGGACCGGACGCCATCCGCGATTCATATCTTCGCGCGGGTGGCCAGCCAGGAGGAATGAAATGCCCGGCTGCAGACGGGGATCGTCGCCTTCGACCCGGGCGATGCAGGCATCACGGCGGCGACCACGCAGGCGGTTCACGGCGAACGGCCTGCCGGCCTCGTCGAACTTGGCACGTGCGGGGTAGTCGTATCGCTCGTAGCGACGCCCTTGATGGTTCAGGTCTTGCCCGTCGCTACTGTGCTGATGGGTGTAGCGCGGGTTGTGAAAGGTGTAGTCGCGCTGCGTCTGGCGTGCGGTGCGCACGTTCTCGATGTACGAAAAGCGGCGCAGTGCGGGCTGCGGCTGGTCACCGCCCGGCGTTGGGTGATACTGCACTGGATCGTCGCCCACGCGGCCGTGGATGAAGAGGCGATCACCATGAACCAGCTGATGGCCCTCGGCGGTGTGGCGAAAGGAGTAGAAAAATCCTTCCTCGCGCATGATGCGCTCGACGAACTGGTAGTCGGTGTCGCCAGCCTGGACGCAGTATTCACGGGTCAGATGCTCAGTGGTGTTGCGCTGCTCGTAATCCTGGGTAAGTCCATGCGTCTTGAGGACGGTTTCGGCAATTTGCGGGACAGTAAGGGACTGGAAAATGCGCCAGTCGGAACTGAGTTTCAAGCGCGCAAGACGCGGCTCGACGATCGCGGAGTAACGGGTTCTGCGGAAGCCTGTGTCGCCCTGAACGAAGGCGGAGACGGCGCCGTGCACGTAGCGAACCGGCGTATCGCCGTGCCAGATGGTGAGCAGTGCGGCACGGTCCAACACTGTGCCGAAGTCGATGGCAGCGCTGGCGCTGGACAAGTCGACTTCAAGCAGGAAGGTCTCGGACAACCCTTCCTGCAACGTAAATTCAACTACCTCGAAGGACTCATCGCCGATGGCGAATGTGAAGCGCAGATCGGATTGGGTAGGCATGGCGAGCTTCCATTTGGGTCATGCCACGCTGGTCGCTCTTGGCGCCAGGCAGCACTGCCCTTTTAGAAGCCACACCTATGCCCCGTAAATCAGATCAATATTATTTTCGCGAGAGACGTGTGCTCTTGTGATCGGCATCATGCTCGCTGCCCCGCTTTGCGCGTCGAGGGAATGCAAGCCGCGAGAAAAGGCAAAGAGAGAATGCGCAAGCTCGAGAGGCCGCCACCGAAGATCGGCGCAGCCCCCCCCATTGAAGCAAACTCAGGCAGTCAGGAACCGCACGACTTCCGCCCAATCATTCGTCGAGAGCGCCACGTCCTCGTAGTCGCCCTCTTCGTCGTCCCAGCGCGACACACAGTAGCGCTGGCTTCTGCCGGATTCACGGTCGGCGTAGTTGGCGTAGTCGACATACACCTTCAAACCGCGCTCCTCGTTCACGAACGCTGGCGCGGCGTCGATGCGCTCGGACGCGTCGACATAGCCTTCGGGCAGAGTCGGCAGGGTGGTTATGTCGTAGCGGGGAAATTCGCGACGCAGTCGGTCAAGGTTCATAAGAAAAGCCAGTGGAGCTGGCGCGGCAGGAGGGGCTCGAACCCCCGACCCCGGGCTTAGAAGGCCCGTGCTCTATCCAGCTGAGCTACTGCCGCGCGATGTGGTGACGCCCGGAACCCGTCCGGGCCGCGCATTTTACCCTGTTGCGGAAAAAGTGGGCCGCCCCCAAATTGGCCGCCCCAAAGCAGGTCGTCCCCAAGCAGGTCGTCCCCAAGCAGGTCGCCCCAAGCCGGTCGCCCCAAGCCGGTCGCCCCAAGCCGGTCGCCCCCTACTCTTCCCCAATATCCGTATGCGTGGACACCCACAGCACGATCGCATCTTCCGGACTCAGGCTGATCACCCGGTGCCCCATGCGGCTATCTATATAGAAGCTCTCCCCCGCCTTCAGCCGGGCCGGTTCATAGAACTCGGTGTAAAGCTGTACCTCCCCCTCCAGCACATACACGAACTCCTCCCCCCCATGCCGGCTCCAGTCCTGGAACTCGTCAAAGGCGCGCGCCTTGACGCGGGTATGAAACGGCATCATGCGCTTGTGCGACAGCGCGGTGCACAGCAACCGATGGTCGTAATACGGAGTTTCGTACTGCCGGCCTTCGCCCTGGCGGCTCAGGCTGCGGCGGCCGGTGCCCATGTGGGCGTCGGACGCGGTGAAGAGTTCGGCCACGTCCAGGTCCAGGCCCGCGGCGATCTTGATCAGGTTGTCATAGGTGGGGGACAGCAGGCTGTTCTCGATCTTTGACAAGGTGGACGCGGACACGCCGGTGGCCTCGGCCGCCTGCTTGAGAGTCCACGCGCGCGCCTGGCGCAAGGCTCGCAGCCGTTGTGCCAATGCGCTCTGTTTGTTGCCTTGCATCTGTATACCCTGTCATGCCCGCAGTAGTCTGGCCAAAATCATCAGGCCCGAAACATCAGGCCAGAATCCTCAGGCCCGCAATATTCAGGCGCGCGATTGACGCTCACGCCACCAGTCGCGCGCCTGGTAAGACCAATAAGTCAGTTGAACCGCCGCCGTGCCCAGGCTCCCGCCGTTCCAGGCCAACCCGAACGGTTCGAAAAGCTTGTAGCGCTGCGTGTCGCCGGTGATTGCCTCGGCCACGACGCGTCCGCCTACGGACGTGGTGTTCATGCCGTGTCCGCCGAACGCGGTGCAATACCAGACATTCCGACCCAGCAGGCCGATCTGCGGCATCAGGTGCCGCGCGTAGGCCATGCGTCCCGACCACGCAGCCTCCACGCGCACCCCTTGCAATTGGGGGTAGACGCTGAGCAGTTCGCGGCGCAGGGACTCGGCCAGATCGGGCGGGTCGTCGACACGGGTGGTGATTCTACTGCCCCAGCCGATGCGGCCGCCATCCAGGACGCGGTAATAGTTGCCGGCGCGCCGGTCGTCGCCGATGGCCGCGTTGCTGCGGATGGCTTCGCGCACGCGGTCGCCCAGCGGTTCGGTCAGCATGATGTAGGTGGCGATCGGCAGCATCGCGCGGCGCAGGGCGGGCACGACGTCACCGGTGTAGCCGCCGGTAGCCAGCACCACAGTGGCGGCGTCGATCTGGCCTTGCTCGGTCTTCAGATGCTTGACCACCCCATCCAGCGTGGCCTGCACGACGGGCGAATCCTCATGGATGCGCACGCCCAGCCGCACGCACTCGCGGGCCAGCGCGCGCGAGTAATTCAGCGGATGGAAGTGGAAGGACGAGGGGTCTTCGATGCCCTGGTGATAAACGTCCGACACCAGACGTTCGCGAACCTGGCTGCGCGAGAGCAACCGCACGTCACGCCCGAAGTCCCGTTGCTGGCTGTCGCACCACTGGCGCAGCGCGTCGGTGGCCTCGTAGCGCACGACCCGCAGCCGGCCGTCGACCTTGTGGGCGTCGGCGATGCGCAGGTCGCGGATGTTGTCGCGGATGATCTCGACCCCTTCCATCGACAGCCGGTAGAGCTGGCGGTAGTGGTCTTCGTCGACGTGCTTGCGGATGGCGTCGGCGCCAGCGGAAAACGCCGGGGACACCGAACCGCCATTGCGGCCCGACGCGCCCCATGCGATTCGCCGCGCTTCCAGCAGGGTCACATTGCGGCCGCGCCGCGCCAGTTCCAGCGCGGTGGACAGGCCGGCCAGCCCCGCCC
>DMTA01000456.1 GCA_003454835.1 Achromobacter sp.
CAACAAGGCGCAGCAGGATGCCTTCCTGCCGTATGTCGAAAGCGGGCTGTTCACGTTCATTGGCGCGACCACTGAAAACCCTTCGTTCGAAGTCAATTCGGCCTTGCTGTCACGGGCGCGCGTCTACGTGCTGCAATCGCTGACGGCCGAAGAGCTGCAGCAGCTGGTTGACCGCGCCGTGCAGGCGCTCAACGAAGGACAGGACGACGGCGCGGCCATCCGCATCGAACCCGACGCACGCGAGCAACTGGCCGCCTGGGCCGATGGCGATGCGCGCCGGCTGATCAGCGCGGTGGAAGTCGTGGCCGAATCGGCGCAGTCTGCCGGACGCGACACGGTGGATGCCGCCTGGCTGGAAATCTCGTTGTCGCAGAACCTGCGGCGTTTCGACAAGGGCGGCGACGCCTTCTACGATCAGATCAGCGCGCTGCACAAGTCGGTGCGCGGCTCCAATCCGGATGCGGCCCTGTACTGGTTCTGCCGCATGATCGACGGCGGCGCCGATCCCAAATACCTGTCGCGGCGCCTGGTGCGCATGGCGGTGGAAGACATCGGCCTGGCCGATCCGCGCGCCACGGACCTGGCGGTGAACGGCGCCGACATCTACGAGCGTCTCGGTTCCCCCGAAGGCGAACTCGCGCTCGCGCAGGCGGTGGTCTACATGGCGTGCGCCGCCAAGTCCAACGCCGTCTACAACGCGTACAACCAGGCGCGCAAGTTCGCGGCGGAACACGGCAGCGCGCCGGTGCCCATCCACCTGCGCAACGCGCCGACCAAACTGATGAAACAGTTGGGCCACGGCAAGGCCTATCGCTACGCGCACGACGAGCCTCACGGCTATGCTGCGGGCGAGCAATATTTCCCTGATGGACTCAAGCCTTCCTTCTATCGGCCGACCGATCGCGGCCTGGAGGCTAAAATCCAGCAAAAGCTGGCATTCCTGCGCGAGCTGGACGCGCAGGAACGCGCCAAGAACCGGTGACGGGCAAGCCCCGCCGCCATTTTTTTCAACCTCACCGACCTCACCATGCTAGACCCGATACTGCTGCGTAAAGACCTGCAAACCGTCGTAGACCGCCTCAAGACCCGCGGCGTCGCCTTCGACACGGAACGGTTCAACGACCTGGAGTCTCGCCGCAAGGCCGTCCAGACCGAGACCGAGTCCCTGCAAGCCCGCCGCAATGCGCTGGCCAAGCAGATCGGCCAACTGAAGGCCAAGGGCGAGGACGCCAGCGCCGTCATGGCGGAATCGCAGGCCGTGCCCGAGCGCCTGAAGCAGCTCGAGGAAGAGCTGGCCGCCCTGCAGCAGCCGCTCAACGACCTGCTGATGTCGGTGCCGAACCTGCCGCACGCCAGCGTGCCGCTGGGCGAGTCCGCCGACGACAACGTCGAGGTCCGCCGCTGGCTGCCCGGTGAAGCCGTAGCCGACGGCAATCCGCCCGCGCTGGGTTTCGAGGCGCGCGACCACGTGGCGCTGGGCGAACCGCTGGGCCTGGACTTCGACATGGCCGCCAAGCTGTCGGGCGCGCGCTTTTCATTCATGCGCGGTCCCATCGCCCGTCTGCACCGCGCGCTGGCCCAGTTCATGCTGGACCTGCAAACCGGCACGCACGGCTATACCGAGTGCTACACCCCCTACATCGTCAACGCCTCGACGCTGTACGGCACGGGCCAGTTGCCCAAGTTCAAGGACGACATGTTCGCGGTCTCCAAGGGCGGCGGCGATGACGATCCCAAGGTCGACGACCAAGGCAAGCCGTACGTGCGTGAAGACCAATACCTGATTTCCACCTCGGAAATCACGCTGACCAGCGTGGCCAGCGGCGCAATCCAGGCCGCCGCCGACCTGCCGCTCAAGCTCACGGCGCATACGCCGTGCTTCCGTTCCGAAGCCGGCAGCGGCGGCCGCGACACGCGCGGCATGATCCGCCAGCACCAGTTCGACAAGGTTGAAATGGTGCAGATCACGCAACCGGAGCAGTCGTACGACGCGCTGGAGGAAATGGTCGGCCATGCCGAGCGCGTGCTGCAGTTGCTGAACCTGCCGTACCGCGTCGTGCTGCTGTGCACGGGCGACATGGGCTTCGGTTCGGCCAAGACCTATGACCTGGAAGTGTGGCTGCCGGCGCAGAACACCTGGCGCGAGATCTCCTCGGTATCCAACTGCGAAACCTTCCAGGCCCGTCGCATGCAGGCGCGTTTCCGCAACGCCCAGGGCAAGCCGGAATACGTGCACACGCTGAACGGTTCGGGATTGGCCGTCGGCCGCGCGCTGGTCGCCGTGCTGGAAAACCACCAGCAGGCCGACGGCAGCGTGCTGATTCCGGAAGCGCTGCAGCCTTACATGGGCGGTATTACGGTACTCAAACCCTGATATTGCCGCGCGTCCATCGGCCATATGGCGGATAAAAAGACGGAGCCTTCGGGCTCCGTTTTTTTTTATCATTGCCGACATATTCCTGTCGCTTTGGAACGCTATCTTGCTCGCGTGAGTGCTTGATTTTTGATGTGAGCAATTGTGTATTTGGCATAAAAGGGCCGGATAGTTACGGCACAATACACCGGCGTTCTACACGCTTCATTCACTTATATAACAAGGAGTTGTCCATGACTTCAAGAATGATTGGAGATTTTCGTGTGAGATGCTCTGTGGCAAAGGAAGACGAGCAGGGCTATCGGGTGCAAATATGGACCCGCCGTATCGGCGGTACCGCACCCGAAAAATGCTGGACCGTGCCGGGACAGCCGCCCTTCGCAGAGTTGCACGAAGCAGAACAGGAAAGCCGTCATCTGTTCCAGGGCATTAATGGTGTGCGTTTCAACGGTGAACCGGAGTTTGCTCATGCGTCCGCATAATGGTTGGTGGCGGGCGTCCAGTGCGCCGCGCCGCTGGATTGATCTCGTTCAGGAATCTCCGCGTTGGGCCGATGACAAGGCCAAACCGGTATCGCAACAACCGGCCTCGCTGGCCGCCAAACCTGTGCAGGCGCCTGCTGCCTGACAGTGCATCGCGCGGGGCACCGGACATTGCCTCGACGAAAAAAAGGCCACTCGATAGAGTGGCCTTTGCTTTTGCAGCAAACTGGAATCAGTGACGGTGGTGACCATTGCCGTGACCGCGGTAATGGCCATGGCCGGGCCGAGGACCGCGCCAGTCGCGGCGATCGTAGTAACGGCCGCCGCCGTAATACACCGGCCCCGGATACACCACGGGCGGCGGCGCGACGTACACCGGCGCCGGACGGTAGTACACCGGCGGGGGCGGCGCCACGTAGACGGGCGCTGGGGCCACATAGACGGGCGCGGGGTAGACGACGCCCGGAATGCCGATGGAGATGCCGACGTCCACGCGCGCCAGGGCAACACTCGAGATCATCAAGCCCGCGGCGCCAATACCTGCAATAAGCCATTTTTTCATCTTGCACCTGCCCGCTGCGAGTCACAGCAAAGTTGAGTATTCATTGCCGCCATTTTCGGCGGTTTCCGCCAGCTATTCGTAAGCAACGGGACCGCAATAGCGACAATCCGCAACCGCCCCCGTTTTCAGACGCGCATGACTGCTGCAGTGCGGCACCAGGCGTCCGCTCTGGGGGAATCGGCGTTGAAGTCGATTGAAATGGGATGGAATTAACTGAAGCGGGGGAGCGGCGTTACACCTGGATACCAACTGCAGGCGGGCGGATGTAGCCGGTGTTGCACCGGCGCGCCAACCGCCTAGTAATCCGACTTGTTGTAGGGCGTGGTCTGGCGGTATTCGACCACCCACACCCATGGATTGGCCGCCCACGCGTGTGAGCCGTAACGTTCGCACCACATCAACGCGAACGCAGTCTGCAGCGGCACGCCCGGCAATAGCGCGGAACTCTGATAAAGCGACTGCGTGCCTTCGGCGCGCGCGTCGGCCTCGGTCAGATTTTGAAGCCGCTGAATGCGCACGCCGACGACGACGGCGCTGGCAAACGGCGCGCCCGCCTCGTCGGCGAGGATGATGGTCTCGCCCGATTTGCCGTACGGACACCTGACCCAGCTCGAGGTCTTGCGCATTTCGGAAGGGTTGTCGGGTGATGGTCCCATAGCCACCCATCTGCCTGAATCCGCGGCGTCCGCGTACCAGACCGTGGTGAACTTGGACGGCTGCGGCTTGAGGATGCGCCGGCTCTGAACCTTGGCCCCATCCAGAATGGCTTGCTTGAGCGGTTCGCTGAACTGAAGTAACTGCCGTTTCATGTGCTAGCTGTATCCCTCGCGATGAACGCTTAACGCGCTTATTGCTGTTATGGCCGGGGCCGGCACGTGCCACCTGCTCGAGACGTACGCAATCTCTGTGCGGAGTATGACGTGTCACGACTTACCTGTCAGGAGGGCGCTTCATTTCTGTTGTCTTTTTGAAAACAATGAGACGTTATTTGTATACTCGACGCATGACTACCGACCTCCACAATCTCAAGCCCGGTTACTACTGGTACACCATGGCCAACGACCCGCTGGCCGTCATCCATATCCATGAAGACGGCGGCGCCACGCTCATGGGCACGGACTATCGCATCGGCGCCGAAGGCGTCGCCGACATGGTCCGGCAAGGCGAGCGCTTCTTCTGGATCGAGCCGCCTCAAGTCTGAGATGGCAGACCTGCTCCTCAAGAACGTCCGCACGACACAAGGCGAAGGCGTTGACGTTCTGGTGCGCGGCGGCCGCATCCTGCGGATCGGCCCCGGGCTTGATGCCGATCCTGGCAACAGCGTCGAAGACGGCGGCGGCGCGCACGATTTCCACGATGCGGCGCAGACGTTCGGGAGGATAGATGGTGTCCACCGGCACGAACGGCGCGCCAATGAGCAGCGCGCCGACCATGGCGACGAAGAACGCGGCTTCCTTGTGACCGTAGATGGCCACCGGCACGTCGGGCGCCACGCCGTGCTGGCGGGCGGCGTCGGNNCGTCGAAGACGGCGGCGGCGCCTTGCTGCTGCCTGCCCTCATCGAGGGCCATACCCATCTGGACAAAACGACCTGGGGTTCCGCCTGGTACGTGAACAAGGTCGGACCGTCGCTCACCGATCGCATCGACAACGAACGCGACTGGCGTGCCGCCACGGCACACGACGCCGCCAGCCACTCGCACGCATTGGCGCTCGCATTTCTCCGTGCCGGCACGACGCGGATCCGTACCCACGTCGACGTCGACACCGACGCCGGGTTGAAACACCTGGAAGGCGTGCATGCCACGCGGCAGGCGCTGGCCGGCCGCGTCGAAATTCAGACGGTGGCCTTTCCGCAATCCGGTCTCTTAGCCCGAGCCGGCACGGCCGAGCTGCTGGACCAGGCGCTTGCAGGCGGGGCAGACGTGCTGGGCGGGCTGGATCCATCCGCCATCGACCGCGACCCCGTCAAATCCCTGGACGTGCTGTTCGGCTTGGCCGACAAGCATGGCAAACCGGTCGACATTCACTTGCACGAACCCGGCGAACTCGGCGCTTTCACGCTGGAGCTGATCCTGGACCGGGTGCAGGCGCTGGACATGAAGGGCAAGGTCGTGATCAGCCACGCCTTCTGTCTGGGCGCCTTGGAGGCCCCGCGTCTGCAAGGGCTGCTCCGGCGGCTGGCATTGCTGGACGTGGCCCTGCTGACCACGGCGCCGGCATCGCGGCCGGTGCCCGCAGTGCGCGCCTGCCGCGAGGCAGCCGTGACGCTTTTTGGCGGCAACGACGGCATCCGGGATACCTGGACGCCGTACGGCAGCCCGGAC
>DMTA01000194.1 GCA_003454835.1 Achromobacter sp.
GGCCGCCAACCTCGGCTTCCCCCACCGCCCGGCCCACGGGCAGACCCCCTTCCCCGGGCCGGCCACGGCCCTGTCCCATGGGGGCCGCGAGCCGGCGGTGTGGATCGTCAAGCCCGACGCCGACACGCTGGAATTGCGCCGCGTGCAGGTGCTGCGTTACGACGCGCGCACCGTCACGCTGTCGCAAGGCCTGCAGGCCGGCGAGCGCGTCGTGTGGCAAGGCGTGCACACGGTGTCCGCCGGCGAGAAGGTGCGTCCGGTGCCGCCCCTGCATCCCGAGGACTTCGCGTCATGAGCGCCCCCGGCCAGGATGCTGGCAAGGAAGGCGGAAAGGACGCCGGCCAGGACGCTCATCGCCACGAGGAAGGCCGGTTCAACCTGTCGGCCTGGGCGCTGCGGCATCAGCCGCTGGTCATCTTCATCATCACGCTCGTCACGCTGTTCGGCGTGCTGTCGTATTCGCGGCTGGCGCAGTCCGAAGACCCGCCCTTTACCTTCCGCGTCATGGTCATCCAGACCCTGTGGCCGGGCGCCACCGCGCAGCAAGTGCAGGAACAGGTCACGGACCGTATCGCCAAGAAGTTGCAGGAAACCGCCAACACGGACTTCCTGCGCAGCTACTCGCGGCCCGGCGAATCGCTGATCTTCTACACGATGAAGGACTCGGCGCCCGCCAACACGGTGGCCGACCAGTGGTACCAGGTGCGCAAGAAGGTCGGCGACATGCGGGCCACGCTGCCGCAAGGCGTGCAGGGCCCGTTCTTCAATGACGAGTTCGGCGACGTCTACACCAACATCTACACCCTGCAGGGCGACGGCTTCTCGCCGGCGCAGCTGCACGACTACGCGGACAAGCTGCGCACGGTGCTTCTGCGGGTGCCGGGCGTGGCCAAGGTGGATTATTTCGGTGATCAGCCCGAACACATCTACATCGAAATCACCAATACCCAGCTCACCCGGCTCGGGGTCTCGCCGCAACAGATCGCGCAGGCGATCAACAGCCAGAACGCCGTGCAGGGCGCGGGCACGCTGACCACGGCCGACGACCGCATCTTCGTGCGGCCTTCGGGGCAGTTTCCCAACAGCCGGGCGTTGGCGGACACGCTGATCCGCGTGAACGACAAGTCGATCCGGCTGGGCGATATCGCCACCATTCATCGCGGATACGACGATCCGCCCTCGCAGCAGATGCGGTTCAGCGGGGAAACGGTGCTGGGCATCGGCATCACCATGCAGCCGAACCAGGACGTGGTGCGCCTGGGCAAATCGCTGGACTCGAAGTTCAAGGAACTGCAGGCGCAACTGCCCGCGGGCCTTACGCTGAAGGAAGTCTCCAGCATGCCCACGGCCGTGTCGCATTCGGTCGACGAATTCCTGCGCTCCGTCGCGGAAGCCGTGGCGATCGTGCTGGCCGTCAGCCTGGTGTCGCTGGGCTTGCGCACGGGCATGGTGGTGGTGATTTCCATCCCCGTGGTGCTGGCCATCACGGCGCTGTTCATGGAGATGTTCGGCATCGGCCTGCACAAGGTGTCGCTGGGCACGCTGGTGCTGGCGCTGGGGCTGCTGGTGGACGACGCCATCATTGCGGTCGAGATGATGGCGGTGAAGCTGGAACAAGGCTGGAACCGGACGCGCGCCGCCGCGTTTGCCTACACCAGCACGGCGTTTCCCATGCTGACCGGCACGCTGGTCACCGTGGCGGGCTTTCTTCCGATCGCGCTGGCCAAGTCCAGCACGGGCGAATACACGCGTTCGATCTTCCAGGTGTCCGCCATCGCGCTGATCACCTCGTGGTTCGCCGCCGTGGTGCTGATTCCGCTGCTGGGCTATCGCCTTCTGCCCGAGCGCAAGCGCGAGGCGCATCTGCCCCACGACCACGAACACGACATCTACAACACGCGTTTCTATCAGCGCCTGCGCGGCTGGGTCGCGTGGTGCGTGGACCGGCGCTTTCTGGTGCTGGCCGGCACGGTAGTGGTCTTTGCCGTGGCCATGGCGGGCTTCAAGTTCGTGCCGCAGCAGTTCTTTCCCAGCTCGGATCGCAGCGAGCTGCTGGTCGACGTGCGCCTGCAGGAAGGCGCGTCCTTTGCCGCGACGCTGCGCCAGGTCGAGCGCCTGGAAAAGGCAATCGAGGGCCGGCCCGAGATCGCGCATTCGGTCAGCTTCGTCGGCACGGGCGCTCCGCGCTTCTACCTGCCGCTGGACCAGCAGCTGGCCACACCCAACTTCGCCCAGCTCGTCATCACCACCCATTCGGTGGAAGATCGCGAAAAGCTCGCGCAGTGGATGGAGCCGATGCTGCGCAGCGACTTCCCCGCCATCCGCAGCCGCCTGTCGCGGCTGGAGAACGGACCGCCGGTCGGCTATCAGGTGCAGTTCCGCGTCAGCGGCGACAAGATTCCCGACGTGCGCGCGGTGGCCGAAAAGGTGGCCGCCGAAGTCCGCGCCGACAAGCGCTCGGCCAACGTGCAGTTCGACTGGGACGAGCCCTCCGAGCGCTCGGTGCGCTTCGAGGTGGACCAGCAGAAGGCGCGCGAACTGGGCATCAGCTCCAGCGACATTTCCGACTTCCTGGCGATGACGCTGTCGGGCTATACCGTGACGCAGTACCGCGAGCGCGACAAGCTCATCAACGTCAGCCTGCGCGCCCCGCGCGAAGAGCGGGTCGACCCCGCCCGCCTTGCCACGCTGGCAATGCCCACGGCGAACGGTCCCGTGCCGCTGGGCAGCATCGGCCAGGTGAAGTACGACCTGGAGTACGGCGTCATCTGGGAACGCGACCGCCAACCCACGATCACGGTCCAGGCCGACGTGATCGGCGGCGCGCAAGGCATCGACGTCACGCGCGCCATCAACAAGAAGCTGGACACCCTGCGCGCCGAGCTGCCGGTCGGCTTCCGCATCGAAGTCGGCGGCCCGGTGGAGGAAAGCGCCAAGGGCCAGACGTCCATCAATGCGCAGATGCCGCTGATGGCGGTCGCGGTGCTGACGCTGCTGATGGTGCAGTTGCAGAGCTTCGCCCGCGTGCTGATGGTGGTGCTGACCGCGCCGCTGGGGCTGATCGGCGTCGTCGCCGCCCTGCTGCTGTTCGGCAAGCCCTTCGGCTTTGTCGCGATGCTGGGCGTGATCGCGATGTTCGGCATCATCATGCGCAACTCGGTCATCCTGGTGGACCAGATCGAACAGGACATCAGCGCGGGCCACAAACGCGTGGACGCCATCGTCGGCGCCACGGTCCGGCGTTTCCGGCCGATCACACTGACGGCGGCCGCCGCCGTGCTGGCGCTGATTCCGCTGTTGCGCAGCAACTTCTTCGGTCCCATGGCGACGGCCCTGATGGGCGGCATCACCAGCGCCACGGTGCTGACGCTGTTCTTCCTGCCGGCGCTGTATGCCGCGTGGTTCCGCGTGAAGCACGATGAACGCAACGAA
The DNA here is from genome assembly GCA_003454835.1 of Achromobacter sp. Taxonomy (GTDB): domain Bacteria; phylum Pseudomonadota; class Gammaproteobacteria; order Burkholderiales; family Burkholderiaceae_B; genus Achromobacter. The sequence goes on from DMTA01000194.1 coordinate 3,433, forward strand.
CCTGAAGGCGTGCCGCCCGGCGCCAACGCGGGCGACACGGTGGAACGAGGAGCCTGACGATGCAACATCCCATCCCTTCCGCATTCCTGCGATTTGCAGCGCTGCCGCTGGTGCTGGCGCTGGGCGCCTGCGCCTTCGCGCCCGACAGCAAGCCGCCCGCGATGGCCGAACCCG
>DMTA01000387.1 GCA_003454835.1 Achromobacter sp.
GGCGCCGGCCGTGCGCCCGAGGGGATCTGAAGGCAGTCGCCGAAGGCGACAACGAAGATGACGAAGGGGTAGTCCGGAGCGAAGGCTCCGGACCGCAATCGTAGCCCCGCGCGCCCCAGGCCGACGCCGTGCCGGGCGTCAAAAGAACCAACTCAGGCCGACGAACCGCCGGACGTCAAAAGAACTCAAACCCTTCGCGACAAAGCACCGATAGCCCCCAGATACTCCCCCTCCAACTGCGCCACCAGTTCCGCAACAGCCAACACCTCCTGCACAGCCCCTACCCCCTGCCCAGCACTCCAAACATCCTTCCAAGCCTTAGGCCGCGAACTCTTATCCATGTTCGGAGGCGGCGTCACCCCATTGCTGCCCAACACAACCGGATCCAACCCAGCCGCCAAAATACTCTCAGACAAATAATTCGCCGGCACCCCAGAAAAATAAGCCGTATAAGTCACATCCCCCGCCTGGGCCGCCAACACCATCTCCCGATAAGCATCCCCCGCCAACGACTCACGGGTAGCAATAAACCGAGTCCCCATATAAGCAAAATCGCACCCAAGCACCTGCGCAGCCAAAATATCCTTCCCATGGCTGATGCATCCAGATAACGCCAACGGCCCGTCATAAAAGGCCCGTATCTCATTCACCAGCGCAATCGGATTCATCTGCCCCGCATGTCCGCCTGCCCCCGCGGCAACAAGAATCAACCCATCGGCCCCCGCATCCAGCGCCCGCTTCGCATGCCGCACGTTCGTCACATCGTGATAGACCAGCCCACCATAGGCATGCGCCACCTTCACGACAGCCTCCGGCGCATGCAGAGAGGTAATCAGCAACGGCACCCGCCGTTCCGCGCAGATCGCAAGATCTCCTTGCCAGCGCGGATTGCTCGGATGCACGATCAGGTTCACCCCATACGGCGCCACCTTCTCATCCGGCGCAGCAAGCCGCCGCGCCGCCAGCCCGTCTTCGATCCGCGTGATCCACTCGTGCAACTGCTCCTGCGGCCGCGCGTTCAGCGACGGAAACGTCCCAATGATCCCCGCCGCGCACTGCGCGACCACCAGTTGCGGCCCCGACACCAGGAACATCGGGGCGCCAATCACAGGCAGGCGGATCTGGTCTCGCAATGCGGACGGGGAATTCATCGTGATGCTCCGGGAAAAATCAATTGGCCTGAATATTCGCGGTCTGGATCACGTCCGACCACAACGCGTACTCGCGGTCGATCCGCGCCTGCAACGCCTTCGAATCGCCCGCGTTGATCGTGTACCCGCCTTCCGTCATCGCCTGGCGGAAAGCCGGATCCTTCGATACCTCCGACAGCGCCCGCGTCAGCCGCGCCGTCACTGCATCAGGCAGCTTCTTCGGCCCCACCAGCGCATACCAGCCCACCACCTCGTAATCCTTGATGCCGGCCTCCATCATCGTCGGCACGTCCGGCAGCTCGGGATTGCGCGTCTTCGACGTCACCGCCAGCGCCCGCGCCTTGCCGCTCTTCACGAACGGAATCGCCGTGCTCGTGATGTCGAACATGAACGTCACCTTGCCGCTCACCACGTCCATCATCGCCGGCGAATTGCCCCGATACGGCACGTGCAGCATCGACGCCTGGCTCTGCTTCTTCAGCAATTCGGCCGAAAGATGGTTCGACGCCCCGATCCCCGCCGACCCGAACGACACTGCCTCCGGATGCTCCCGTGCATAGGTGACGAGCTCGCCCACGTTCTTTGCTGGAATCTGCGGCCCGATCAGCAGCACGTTCGCGTAATCCACAACCAGGCCGATCAGCGAAAAGTCCTTGCGGGGGTCAAACAGCGTGCTGCGCTGGACCAGCGGCGACATCGTCAGCGTCGGACTGGCGGCAAAGCCCAGCATGTAGCCGTCCGGCGTCGCCTTGGCGGTTGCGTCCGACGCGATCATGCCGCTCGCGCCTGCACGGTTCTCCACCACCACGGTCTGTCCCAGCTTGTCGCCCAGGTATTTGGCAAAGACGCGCGCCGTCGTGTCCACCGGGCCGCCCGGCGCGTAGCCCACAAGCAGGCGGATGGGACGGTCGGGATACGTCTGTGCCGAGGCGGTTTGCGCGCCAGCCAGCGCGGCCACGGCCGAAGCCGCGGCGATCAGGGTCTTGATGTTCACGCTCTTGTCTCCTTGTGCATAGGTGGCCGGTCGTCAGAGCGGAACAGCTGTCCGCGCCTACGCCAGCCTTTCTTTCAGCGGCTGCTTCAGGATCTTGCCGCTGACGGTGGTGGGAATCGTCTCGATGGGAATGATCCGCGCCGGCCGCTTGTACGGGGCAAGCTGGGCGCGCAGGTGCAGCATCAGCAGATTGGTGTCGATCGTCGCGCCCGGCAGAGGCTCGACGAAGGCGATGACCTCTTCGTTGTGATCTTCGGTGTCGCGCCCCACCACGGCCGACAGCCGCACGCCGGGAAACGCGTTGATCACCGATTCGACCTCGATCGGGTAGACGTTGAAGCCCGACCGGATGATCAGGTCCTTCGACCGCCCCGAGATGAACAGCGCGCCGCCCGAGTCCACGTAGCCGATATCGCCCGTGTTGAGCCAGCCGCCCGGCAGCAGCGCCTGCGCCGTCTGTTCCGGATTGCGGTAATAGCCCAGCATCACACCCGGACCGCGGATCAGCAGATCGCCACGCGTGCCCGGCGCCGGGATCGCGTCGGGACTGCCGACACGCAGCTCCACGCCGTCCACCGCATGGCCCGCCGAGCAATCGTCGCGCGGGGCGTCGATGTCGGTGATGAACATGGAACCGGCATATTCCGTGATCCCGTAACCGTGGTGCATCGGCACGCCGAAGTAGCGTTCGGCATCGCGCTTCTGCGTCGGATCCAGCGCCGCGCCGCCCGTGTACAGATAGCGCAGGGCCGGCGCGCGCAGTTCCGCGCGGGGAGGCGCCACCGCCATCAGTCGGCTGAACATCGTCGGCACGCCTTGCAGGATGCTGACGCCGGGATGCGCCAGCGCCTTGAACACGTCGTCCGGATCGAAGCGGCTGCGCAGCACCAGGCTGGCGCCCGCGTGCAGCGTGGCCATCAGCACCGTCGCGATGCCGAAGATGTGCGACATCGGCAGCGCCGCGTAGCCGATATCGTGCGGCGTCAGCCGGCGCGACGCCGCCGACACCCGCGCAAAGTGAATCAGCCCGCGATGCGGGACCATCACGCCCTTGGGCGCGCCGGTGGTGCC
>DMTA01000389.1:0-288 GCA_003454835.1 Achromobacter sp.
ACAGCAACGCCACGGTCACGCCCAGCACGATGCCGGCGGCCGACAGCGCGCCGGCCACGCCCATCGTGCCCGCGAAGTGACCCCACATGAACGAGCCCGCCGCCAGGCCGCCGAAGATCGCGGTCTGATACAGCGCCAGTGCGCGTGCTTTCACCCAGTCCGGCACCAGAAGCTGCACGGTCGTGTTGTAGGTGGCCAGCACGCCGATCCAGCAGCCGCCCGACAGCAGCAGCGCCGGAAACGCGACCCACAGCGTATCGGTCAGGCCCAGCGCCAGCAGGCAGGCGG
>DMTA01000389.1:541-6923 GCA_003454835.1 Achromobacter sp.
CCAGCGCCAGCAGGCAGGCGGCCAGGAGCGCCGCGGCCACGCTGATCAGGCCGCCCGATCCCCATGCCGCGCGCGCCCGGCGCACCAGCACGCTGCCCAGGATGGCGCCCACGCCCAGCGCGCCAAGCATGTAGCCGTACAACAGCGCGCTGCCGCTTTCGTGCTCGTGCGCCAAGAGCGGCAACAGCGCCCACAGCGCGCTGGCCGACAGCCCGAAGGCAAAGGAGCGCAGCATCACCACGCGCGTCACGGTCGAATGCTGGGTGTAGCGCAGCGCGGCGACCACGCCTTCGAAGAGTCCTTCGGGTGGGAGCCGTCGCACGGGCAGGTCGCGCTTCCAGCGCCAGATCGCCCAGATCAGCCCGGCGTAGCAGAAACAGTTCAGCAGAAAGACCCAGGACGTGCCCAACGCGCCCAGCAGCAGGCCGCCGATGGCCGGCCCCACCGCCCGCGCCACGTTGAAGTTGACGCTGTTCAGCAGCACGGCGCTGCCAACGTGCTCGCGCGGCACCTGTTCGCCCACGGCGGCCTGCCATGCGGGCGTGACGATCGCGCTGCCGATGGCGATGCAGAACACCGATGCAATCAGCGTGATCGGGTGCAGCAACCCCGCGAAGGCGAGGATGGTGATGAAGACGCCGCCCGCCAGCTCCAGCAGCATGCCCGCGAGCATGACGCGGCGCCGGTCGTGGTTGTCGGCCAGCACCCCGGTCAGGATCGACAGAGCGACCAGCGGAAACGCCGCCGCCACCTGGATCATCGCGACCATCAGCGGGCTGCTCTGCTCCGTGGTGATCACCCATGCGGCGGCCACCGATTGCGCCCAGGTGCCCAGGTTGGCGAACAGGTTGGCAATCCAGATGACGCGAAAGGCGGGAAAGGCGAGAGGGGAAAGCGTGCTGACCTGCAGGACAGGCGTTGGCGCGGCCGGTGGGGCCGCCGGCAGATCGGTCGAAGCCGAAACGGGCTGCAGCATGGGAACGTGGCCGGACGCGAGGATCGCGCCCGTTCTGGGCTGGGTCGGGGTCGGTCAATGGTACGCCCAAGGCCGCGGGTCGAGGAGGGCGGCATGCGGTTTTCCGGTAACCTGCGCGCTGGCCTTGTTACCGGCCGGCGCGGGGGCGAAGCGGTGCTTTCCGTGCGAATACTTGCGCGGATTCAGGCGGCTGCGGATGACGTTGCGGAGCCGCTGCGCATGCCGCTCACGCCCTCCCTGTTTCACTATTTACGTTTGCTGATTCAATGACTTTGACTTTCAACGGGCGCGCGTTCGCCGCCCTGCTTGCCGTAACCGCCGTGCTGGCGCTGATTGCCACCGTGGGAGCGCCCTATCCCTTCCTGCGCGGATTTGTGGGCGACGTCGTGGCGGTGGGTTGGGCCTATCTGCTGTATCGCAGCTTCATCCGTGCAGGCGTGCTGCCGCTGGCCCTGGCGGCGCTGTTCACGGGGTACGCGGTCGAATTGGGGCAGTATCTGGCGCGGCATTTCGGGTGGCGCATCGAGCAGCCGGTGTTGCGCGTGGTGTTCGGCAGCGTGCCCGATTGGTGGGACGTGCTGGCCTACACCGTGGGTTTTGCGATTGTGCTGGCGCTTGCCGGCGGCAATGCCCGCCGCCAGCGGAATGCGGCGCTGCAGAACGCCCGGATGCAGGCGAGTCTGCGCGCAAGGCGCTAACTTCGCAGCGCTGGCCCGGGAAGGCGTCCCGGGCGCTCAGCCTGGGTATCCCTGTCCCCGGGCGGTTTTTCAAGCCGGGCATTCAGCCCCGGGCTTCTCCTTCATCCAGCTTGGCAGACCGTGTCGTCGCGATGCTCGCGCGCGGCGGGTCCAACTGCGCGCAGCGGCTGAAGGCGCGCATTGCGGAACGGGGCCAGCAATTCGGCCCAGGACGACGGGAACAACGGCGTCGCGTGGCGTACGGCATCGCGGCGGGCGTAGTGGGTGAGCAGTTGTTGACCGATCGGGGCGTCGCCCAGCGGATGGCGGGTGTTCATGGTATTTCCGTATTGCGTTGAAATTGTATTCATTGTACGCCGTCTGCCCGCTTCGGTCCAATTCGGCCAATACACGCCAAGTCCTTGATCTGGTTGAAACTGTCCCTCTTTGTCACCCGTAGTCCGGGATTGCCCTAGCAGTTCAAAACAGTAGACGGTATACAATGTTCATCATGCCCGGGCTGACACAGGCCTGGAATTTCTCCCACTGGACCTGGAGCGAGTCATGGCAGAACTGATGAACCGAGATGAATTCCGCACGGCGCTGGAAAACGCGATCAAGGGCAAGAGCGCCAATGCGTCGCCCTTTTCGATCGCCTGGGCCGAAGGCAAGCTGAGCCGCGAGCACCTGTCGCGCTGGGCCGAAAACCACTATCACTATGTCGGCCCCTTTGCCGACTACCTGGGCTATCTGTACGCCCGCACGCCGGACACCTACACCGAGGCCAAGGACTTCCTGCTGGCCAATATGTATGAAGAGGAAATCGGCGGCGACCGCCATACCGATCTGCTGATCCGCTTTGCCGAAGCCTGCGGCACCACCCGCGAACGGGTCACCAATCCGGACAACATGTCGCCCACGACCCGCGCCCTGCAAAGCTGGTGTTATGCCGTGGCCATGCGCGAGGATCCGATCGTGGCGGTGGCCGGCCTGGTGGTGGGACTGGAATCGCAGGTGCCCTCCATCTACCGCAAGCAGACGCCGACCCTGCGCGAGAAATACGGCTTCACCGACGAGGAAGTGGAGTTCTTCGATCTGCACATTGTGTCCGACGAGATCCACGGCGAACGCGGCTACCAGATCGTGCTGGAGCACGCCAACACGGTGGACCTGCAGCAGCGCTGCCTGAAGATCTGCGAAATCGGCGCGCAGATGCGGCTGCTGTACACCACGGCGCTCTACACCGACTACGTGCAGGACGAGATCAAGTTGCCCGAACTGGGCCTTGCCGCCTGATTGCACGTATCCACCCAGCCCGGCCCGCCCAGCCCGGCCGGGCGGTGGCCGCACCGCAGAACCTGGACGAAGACCTCATGCCTACCGTTGTGTTTCATAAAGGCGGCCAGACCTACACCGACGTGGTGAAGGACAACACCAACCTGGTGGTGCGGGCCGGCATCAAGCAGTTTCCGTTTCCGCATCTGCGCTACGAATGCGGCATGGGCAAGTGCGCCAAGTGCGCGTGCCGCATCATCGCCGGGGCCGAGCATCTGCCGCCGGTGAACTGGAAAGAAAAGAAGCAGTTGGGCGAGCGGGTCGACCAGGGCTACCGGCTGGCGTGCCAGCTTTGGCTGAGCAGCGACATCGAGCTGTCGCAGGACGTGGAGGCATGATGGCGATGGAATCGTCCTACGTGATCCTGACCTCCAAGCCCGGCGTATTCCGCACCGAGGCGGGTGACGGCGCCGACATCATCGAGACCTATGACTACGTGTTCTACGGGCGCGCACTGGCGGTGTTCAGCATCGCCCGCCTGGACCGCGAGATCAAGCTGGTGGTCACCGAGGAAACGCCGCCCTACGTGGTCAACCACGTGCCGTCCAAGTTCCTGGAGAAGTTCTCGTCGGTGGAGGCGGCCCGCAAGGAGCTGGCGCACCTGACGCGTTTTGGCAGCATGGCATCGACGCTGACGCTGCGGTCCGGCGCGCGCGCCGCGGAGCACTGATTACATGGTCCAGATCACGTTCATATCCAACGGCGGCATGGTCGCCACCGCGCCCGAAAACAGCAACCTCTTGCGCGTGTCGCTCAAGGAAAAGGGCGGCATCCCTTTCAAGTGCGGGGGCGGCCTGTGCGGCACCTGCAAGTGCCGGATCGAAGAGGGGCTGGAAAACACCGACGCCATCAAGCCGAAGGAGCGCAAGCACTTGCGGCCGGAAGACTTCGAGGCCGGCTACCGCATGGCCTGCCAGACGTTTGTGAATGGCGACGTGAAGGTGTCGTGGGTGGTGCAGAACGGCAAGGGCATCGTGGTCGGCGCGGCGCCGGGCGCGGTGGAAGCTGCCACGACCTGATGCCCGGCTCCGGATGCGGGATGCCGGATGTTTGATGGCTGATGCCCTATGCCCGATGCCCGATGACTCGGCGGCGAGAGCCGATGCGGGTGCGGAGGGTTGAACCGCCGCCGGCTATTGCGCTGCTGCCGGTGTTCAGGCCACCGACGCCTGCTGTGGCGGCTGTTGCGCCTCGGTGTAGGCCTTGGCCGCGTTGTGCACGTGCTGGCTGGCCAGCAGTGCCGCCAGATCGCCGTTGCCCGCGATGACCGCATTCAGGATCTGCGAATGCTCGTCCCAGTTCTGCTTGGCGCGGCGCATGTTGCTGGGCGCAAACAGCAGCGCGGTGCGGTCGCGCAGCGAGCGCATCAGGTCGGTCAGCACCACGTTGCCGCCGATCGTGGCCAGCATTTCGTGGAACTGCGAATTGAGCGCCAGGAACTTGTCCAGCTTCTCGTCGCGCGCGGCTTCCGTGCCTTCGCGCAGAAACGCCTGCAGGCGTTCCACCGTCTTTTCGTCGCGGCGCTGCGCGGCCAGTTTGGCGTTCAAGCCTTCCAGCGTGGCGCGCACTTCCACCATGTCGTAGGCCACGGCATCCGACAGCACCGACACGGATGCGCCGCGGCGCGGCTCGATCGTGACCAGGCCTTCCGCCGCCAGCGCGCGCAACGCCTCGCGCACCGGGATACGGGAAACCCCCATTTCTTCGGACAGGCGGCCTTCCACCAGGCGGTCGCCGGGCGTGAACTCGCCGCTCAGGATGCGTTCGCGCAGCTTGTCGCGGATGACGGCAAACAGCTGCGGGTGCTGCTCGCCGATCTTCAGCGAGGTGGAATGCTGCGTCTCGACGGCTTGCGGGCTGACGGGGGAGGTTGTCATGGCGAGCAGGTTTGGCGTAATGGATATAGTCGGCATTGTATTACCGGGTGTAGCCGGCCGTCGCCGGCGGTTTGCCGCATCAGTGCACCCAGAATGACTTCACCAGCACTCCGACGGCGCCCATGGCGCAGGCCACGAGCAGCACGCCACGCACGGCGCGGGGAGGCAGCAGGGTCCGCAGCCGGCTGGAGACCGCAAAACCGGCCAGCAGAAACGGCGCCAGGCTGAGCGCCAGCCCGGCGTGGTAACCCGTATAGCGATCGGCCAGCGCCAGCATGGCAAGCGAAAAAATGGATCCCAGAAACAGCACCATGCCCAGCGTGGCGCGCAGCCGGGGGGGCGCGGCGTGCTGCAGCACGATGGCGATGGGCGGTGCGCCCACCGACGTCATCGTGCCCATGATGCCCGAGGCTACCCCCGCCCCGGACACGCGGCCCGGCGTGGCCGAAAACTTCAATCCGGCCACACTCAGCGCGACGGCGGCCAGGATCATGCAGGCAAAGAGCACGCCCAGCGCCTGGGGCGCAAAGCGCGCCATGGCGTAGATCGCGATCAAGGTGCCGACGGCGCGCCCGGCCAGCGCGTAGGAGACGGCCGGCCAATCGATGGCGGCGCGCTCGCGCAGCGCGGTCAGGAGCGAAATGAAGCCGCCCAGGGTCAGGAGCGGGCCCGGCGCCAATTGCGGGAAGAACATGGCTGCGACCGGCGCGGCAAACATCGCAAACCCCACGCCACCCACGCCTTGCGCGACGGCCGCGCCGAAGACAACAGCCGCCATGGCCGCGTAGTGCCACAGATCGGGGAATTCCAGAGAAGACAACATGCCTGAGGACTTTGTAATTTCTGTATACGATAGTCTATCGGCGAATTTCGATGTTGATCGAAAATTCCTCCAAACCTCGGGTAATCCCTTGTTATTCAGCTAAAAATCAGCCTGAAACCAGCACTATCGGTTTCCCTAGGCGGCGCATATTTCGATTGGTATGGCTCATAACGACATATAGTATACCGAACGTGGCGACCCAACAGCCATGCATACAAGGGGAATAGCGCATGCAATCCGACGTCGTGCTCACTGCCGCTCATTGGATTTACCTGATCAGTGTGGCCGCCATCATCCTCACGATGATCCTGCGCGCCAATGTCGTGGTGCCTTCCGTCATCGGCACTTTCCTGGTCGTGCTGGCGATCACCGGCAATCCGATCAGCGGGCTGATCGGCATCTTTTCCGCCAGCTTCGTCGCCGCCAAAGAGCTCTTCAACATCTTTCTGGTCATCACGTTCATGACGGCGCTTCTCAATTCCCTGAAGACGCTGCAGGCGGACGTGCGCATGGTCCAGCCATTTCGCCGGGTCATGCGGGGCGGGCATTCGTCGTTCGTCATCATCGCCCTCTGTACCTATGTGATCTCGCTGTTCTTCTGGCCCACGCCCGCCGTGCCGCTGGTGTCCGCCATCCTGCTGCCCGCGGCCATCGCAGCCGGGCTGCCGCCGCTGGCCGGCGCCATGGCCATCGC
>DMTA01000069.1 GCA_003454835.1 Achromobacter sp.
GCGCTGCCGGCGCCGGCGCCGGTGCTGGCCCTGCCCGCACCGACCATGTCGCCGCTGGCGGGTCTGGTCAAGTGGGCAAAGTCCAAGGACGGCGCGAATGCGGGGGCGACTGGCGTGCTGACGCTGGTAGCGCTGTATGCGTCGGTCTCGGATTTGCGCAACGCGCAGGTCGTGCAGGACGCCAAGGCCGCGCGCAAGGCATGGTTCGGCATCACGTCGGGGGTGTTGGGCGTGGGCAGCGTGGCGATCGAAGTGACCGCGGGCGCGATCGGTGCACGCGTGGGCGCCAACACCGCCTTCACGATGAACCTGAAATTGAACATGCGCCTGACCGCCGTAAGGACGGCCGGCGCCGTGTTCGCGGCGGCGGCCACGTTCGTCGACGGCGCCAACAACGCGCTGAATGCGATCGACCAGTACGATGTGAAGAACTACGAGTCGGGCAACGCCTATGCCACCTCATCCGTGTTTCTGCTGTTGTCCGGGCTGACCGGCGTGGCCACCGCCCTCGTTTCGTTGGGCGGCGCATTCAGCACGGCCGGGGTGGTGGCGGGCGCGGGAGGCTTCGGCAGCGCGATGGTCGGCCTTACCAGCGGCGGCACGGTGCTGCTGGGCATTCCCGTGTGGGGATGGATTGCGCTGGGCCTGTGCCTTCTGGCTGCCGGGTTGTACTTCAAATTCTGGGGCGACAGCGCCAAGGAAAGCGAACTGGAAATCTGGTTCACGCGTTGCTGCATGCGCTCCGCGCAGTTCTCGGACGTGAAGGATCGCGAACTCTATTCGACCCGGGAAGAGGAACTTGAGGAGTTCAACTGGGCCGTGTTCGGCGTGCGCGTGATGCTGGAGTGGAAGGGCTTTAAGCAGGGGGAAATCTTTGGCCGCGATCGTCTGGTGCTGGACGTGGTGATGCCGGGCTATACCGAACACAGCGATTACGCATACATCCTGAAGCTCGTCGGACCGGGCATCAGCGTCATCGTGGCAAGCAAGGGATCTCCGCGCGCGACGGACCCGGATCTGCTGCCGCGTGGACCATCCGATATGCAATGGGTGCAGGGGCGCCCGCGCGAGGAGACCTGGGCCGACCGTGTGGATAACTACGTTGACAATATGACCTCCCGCCCTGGGTGGGCGGATGCCTGGCGCTGGATACGCAAGGATCGCAGCCAATCCATCGAGTTCACCGCCAAGCCTTGGGACGAGTCGGTTCAGTTCAATGTGAGCAGCGGCCGCGGGGTGCTGCGCACGGAGGTGCTGGTCGATGACGATATTTTCAATGAAGCGATCCTCAAAGTCGAATACTGGCCCGACCCGGACCGCATGCCCGACATCCGCTCGGTGCCCATGGGCCCCGGCGGTTCAAATCTTGTAAAAGCGACTAACTGACAAGGCGCACGCATGAACAGCAACGAACGGATCCCGGTGTCGGTCTATACGCGATGGCACCAGTTGTCGGTGCCCCTGGCGTTCGCACTGGCGGCGGGCAGCTTCATGCTCGTGATCTTCAACCGCGGGCCGATCGGCCTGGCTGCCGTGCTTGCCGTGCTGGGCCTTCTCGTGCCGCCGCTGGTGGCGTTCAGGGGATTCCCCACGCGCAATGACGTCAAGGTGACGGCCGAGGGGCTGGAGTTTTCGCGCCGCAAGCCCATCGCCTTCGGCGAGCTGTCCAGTTGGGGCACGGACGATTATCTCAAGCTGGTCCGGCCCGGCCTGCCAACCCTGCTGGTCAGCGCGGTGGACCTGCCCCGGCGCGAACGTCTGTTGCGCGAATTCGAGCAGGCATTGACGGCGTGGCAAAAGCGCCAGCCGGCCGGCACGCAGGCCGCGCGCCGCACGCATTTCTATGGGTCCACCGGGGGGCGTCTGGTCGGCTTGGGAATCACCGCTCTGGGCGCGGGATCGGCCATCATGGCGCTGAACCTGCGCGAGCCATCGGTGTCGCTGGCCATCGTCGGCGGGCTGGGGGCGTTGTTCGGGCTGGCGATGGTGTTCGGCCGGCGTGGGTAACACGCGCTGAGAGCCCGCGAAGGCGTGGCTTACGGGGCCGCCGGTTCACCGTCCGAATGAGAGAAGGCGACGCTGATCGACGTGTTGGACGTCAGGCGCAAGGTCACGTCAGGTGGCGGGTGAACTGTGGCGCCAGCCGCCTGGGCGGAGGTCCATATCAACCCCAGCAACGGCACCGCCGCCGTTACCAGATCGCCCATCCCGGGCGCAGGATTGAGCGGAGCACGCACCACCACGCTGCTCATGCCGGCGTCGCGGCACAAGGCCTGGAGGCGGGTGACGGCGAGTTCCAGGTCGTCGATATTTTCCAGGAAGAAATCCGTTTTTGCGCCGCACAAGCGGGCGAGCGCGTCGCCGGCCATCCTGTTGAAAAAGTAGGTGCGCGCCACGGTCATGGGGTTCTCCATCGGAAGCGCCATCTTAGCGTTGGCCGCGTACAAAATGTTGCCCGGCGCCCCATTTCGCCTTGCTAGCATGATCCACGCCGGAATGATCCGGTATCTGGATGGATGGACAGTGGAGGTTGCCATGAACTCAAGAAGAACACTCAACCGGATCGCCGTGCTTGCGGCGGCGGGCGCCTTGATGGCCGGTTGCGCGACGCAACAGCAAACGAATACCGCTGTCGGAACGGGCGCGGGCGCGGCGTTGGGCGCGGGCATTGGCGCGCTGATCGGGCACGGCAAGGGGGCAGCGATCGGCGCCGGCATCGGGGCGGTGGCGGGCGGCCTGGTGGGCTACAACTGGAAGGTCGTGAAGGATGATGTGCAGAAATCCGGCGCCTCGTCGCTGGGCATTGACGTCGTCGAAATGCCCGACGGCAGCCTGAAGGTCAATATTCCGAGCGGCGTGTCGTTCGACACGGACAAGACGCAGCTCAAGCCGGCGCTGCTGCCGGTGCTGGACAGCGTGGCGCGTTCGCTGAATCAGCATCCTGAGCTGCGGGCCAAGGTGGTCGGCCATACCGATAGCACCGGCGCGCTGGCGCACAATCAGACGCTGTCGGTGAACCGCGCCAAGAGCGTGACGGATTACCTGGCCAAGCAGGGCGTGGCCGGCACGCGTCTGTCGGTGGAAGGCCGGGGCCCGAATGATCCGATCGGCGACAATGCGACCGCCGAAGGGCGCGCGCTGAACCGGCGCGTGGAGATCTACCTGTACGCGGTCCAGCAGTAAGCGCGGGCGCGTAATTTGCTGTCAGGCGGCTGGCGCGATGCGCCGCCGCCTTTTCTTTACGGAGTCTGACATGAGCGATTTTCCCCCCGCCCGCATTGGCACCGATACCGCGATTGCCGCGCTCACCGGCTGGCAGGCCGTGGCCGAGCGCGATGCCATCGAAAAGCGCTACCGCTTTCCCAACTTCAATGCCGCGTTCGGCTTCATGGCGCGCGTGGCGATGTTCGCGGAAAAGCTGAATCATCATCCCGAATGGACCAACGTCTATAACCGCGTGGACGTGACGCTGACCACGCATGACGCCGGCGGCGTGACCGAGTTGGACGTGCGGATGGCGCAGTTCATGGACGAAGCCGCCGAGCACGCGGGCGCGACGGCGCCCAAGGCGCAGGCCTGAACGCAGCTGCCGCCGCGCTCAGTCCGCGGCGTCGCCGGCCTCGGCTTGCAGATGGCCGATCATGCGGTCGAGCATGTCGCCGAACTGTTGCTGTTCGTCGGCGGTCAGGCAGCCGAAGATCTCCTCGTTGCGGCGCGCAATGAGGTCGACAATGCGGCGGTACTGCGTCATGCCCTCGGCGGTGGGCGCCAGCACCACGCCGCGTCCGTCTGCCGCCGACACTGTTTTTTCCACCAGGCCGCGATCGACCAGCGCCTGCGCGGAGCGGCTGGCCTGGCCCTTGTTGAGGTTGGCGGCGCGCGCCAGATCATTGACCGAGAGCGGCGCAAACCGGCCGATGGCGGCCAGGCAGCGCGCCTCGCCCAGGGGAATGTCGCAGTCCTTAAGGTAGGCCCGATTCGTGTCCCGGTCCGTGATCTTGTTGAGCACGTGCAGGCGGTAGGTGAGGAATCGTTCCAGAGGGGGCGTTTTCACGTCGGGCGGGCGGGATCTGCGCCCGCGGAAGATGAGGCCGGATAGTTTGCCATAGCGCCGTCTTCCAGACTGGCGGCTTCGGCCTGCGCCAGCAGCGCCAGGGCATCCTGCGCGCAAGGCAGGCGGCTCAGCAACGACAATCCGAGTATCGACAGAAAGAGCGGCGCACGCGCTTCGCCCACGCGCGTCAGCGCCTGCGCCATGCTGGTGTAGACCTGGTCCAGTGATTCGTTGTTCATGCTTGGCCTTTCGAGGTGGCGTTCAAGTGCAGCGAGGGGTAGTAGGGCGCCAGCGCGGCCCGCAGTTCATCGGCGGCGGGCGCGATCCAACGGCCCAGCACGTAGCCGTCCGGACGGAGCAGGTAGACCGCGCCTGTCTGATTGCCGTATTGCGCGGCAAGCTGCCCGTGCGGGTCGGTCAGGCCGTCGTCGCCCGCGCGCAGCACGCGCAACGGATGCGGCGCGTTTTGCGTGTCCGCGGCCAGCCTGTCCAGCTCTTCCGACAACGCTACATCGGGCGCAATGGTCAGCGCGACGAAGCCCGCGCCAAAGCTGGCGGTCAGGTATTGCGGGGTATTGCCATCCTGCAGCAGCGCGTCAGGCGCGGGTTGGCCGGGCGCCGCGGCCGGGCCGGCTTCTGGCGCGCGATCCTCGCGGTTCAGGGGCGAAGCGTCATAGGAGATGGGCGCGGACTGGCGCGGATTGATGAGCGATCGCACGCGATCGTCCACCAAGGCCAGGCGCAGCGCGGCCTCGCGCATGAGCCGGAAGCCGAAATCAGGCGGCGCCATGAATTCCGTGCTTTTGGCGCCGTAGGCAAGGTTCTGCCGCGTGGCATGAACGCGTTCGATGCTGTAGCTGTCCAGCAGGGTATCGGGCGACTGGCCCTTCAGCACCCACGCCAGCTTCCAGGCCAGGTTGCCGGCGTCGTCCAGTCCGGAGTTCAGGCCGCGCACGCCGAAGATCGGCACCAGATGGCCCGCGTCGCCCGCGAACAGCACACGGCCGTGGCGGTAGCGGTCCAGTGTCAGGCACTTGGCGTTGTAGATGGAGATCCAGAGCGGCTTCCAGGGCGCGGTCTCACCGATCATGTCCAGATGGCTCCGCACGCGCGGCAGCACATTTTCCGGCTTGACGGCTTCGTCGGGATCTTCATCGTCGCGGATCTGGTAGTCGACACGCCACACGTTGCCGGGCTGGCGGTGCATCAGCAGCGTGGACCCGGGATTGGACGGCGGGTCGAACCACGCCAGGCGCTCGACGGGCCGTTGCGATTCCTGTTCGATATCGACGATGACGTAGCGGCCTTCGTACTGCATGCCCTCCAGTTTCAGGCCCATGGCTTCGCGGACGGTGCTGCGGCCGCCGTCGCAGGCGACGAGCCAATCGGTGCGCACGGTCTGGCGGACGCCGTCCGCCTCCACCTCGACCGATACGCCGTCCGGACCGGGTTGCACGTCCGTGACGCGCGCGGACCACGCCAGCTTGGCGAGGTCGGGATGGCGCTGCATGGCCTGGTGCGCGAATTCCTCGACGTGATACTGCTGGATGTTCACCATCGGCGCGTAACGCTGCAGGGGGTCGTGCGGCATCTGGAAGTGCAGGACCTCGCGGTCGCGGAAGTAGCTGCGGCCGCCGGTCCACGCGAGCCCGGTGTCGATCAGCGGTTTGTCGGCGCCGGCCCAGCTCAGGATCTCCTGCGACCGGCGCGACATGCAGATGGCGCGGCTGCCGCTGCAGTAGCCTTCATCGGCCTCAAGGGTGAGCGAGGCGATGCCGTACTCCGCGAGCAGGGCGGCCAGGGTCAGACCGACCGGACCGCCGCCGGCGATCAGGACGGGAACGTGCGATGGGAGTGTCATGCCGTCTCCAGAATTTGGTTGTTTGCGCAACTATATGCTTGGTATGTTGCGCGCGCAACCAATTTTCGGAGACGATAAAAAACCCGCCGGAGGGCGGGTTTGGGGCCGGTTCAGGCCGGGAAGGGCCTGCAGCGGCGCATGCTTCAGTGCCGCACGTCTGTCAGTTACGGATGTTGTAGATGCGCATCGCCTGCTGTTTCTGGTTGGGGTCCATCACACGCAGCACCACGACCCTCGCGGTGAAACCGTCGGGCAGCTTGAGCTGGCCCAGCGCATAGTCGTAGCGGTCGACCGTGAGCGCGGGGCCTTCCGGCGTCACGGTGGCGGCGCGACCGTTGGGGTACGAGCCTTCGATGGCGAAAGTCAGTGTGCCCTTGAACGGCGCGCCCGTGCGGTCTTCGCGCATCACCAGCACCTGATAGTCCAGCAGCCCGGGGGCGCGCTTGAAGCTGGCCGAACGGATGCCGAGGTTGCCGCCGCGGGGGTCGGGCGGCATGGCGTCCTGGAACAGCACCAGTTCCTTGTTCAGGGTTTCGATCTTGGCGCGGCTTTCCGCCAGGTCGGTGGTCAGCTTTTCGTGGCCGGCCTTGTTGGCGTCGCGCTGCTGCGTGGCTTCTTCAAGCTGGGTCTGCAGGCGCTGGCGCTCCATGTTGGAGGCGCTGAGCTCGCTGTGCAGCTGCTCGGATTGTTCGACGGTCAGGCGTTGCGGGCCGTAGTTGGTTTGCAGGAAGAGCACGCCGCCCGCGCCAAGCGCAATGCCAACCGTCAGCAGGACGAGCCAGCGCGGCATGCGGCGCGTGCGTTGCCCCGGTTGGTATACGGAGGGCTTGAACGTGGCCCGT
Source organism: Achromobacter sp. (assembly GCA_003454835.1). Lineage (GTDB taxonomy): Bacteria > Pseudomonadota > Gammaproteobacteria > Burkholderiales > Burkholderiaceae_B > Achromobacter. The sequence goes on from DMTA01000069.1 coordinate 6,758, forward strand.
TGCGATCTTCCAAACATCCCCATTCCTAGAAAACTTCCTGTGTATATGCCTGTCGGCAGGCGGCGCGCGCATGCCAAAGCGTCAGAGAATACCCCGTTAGCCGGGGGCGATGCGTGCGCAGACAAGCCTCGTTGCGCACCTTGATATTGTGAAATATGTGGGTGTCAGGCAGCCATCTCAGGCGGCCGTGCCAGCCAGTTCCGCGTCCAGATCGGCGAGCCGTTGCGGGGTGCCGACATCCGTCCATCGGCCTGCATGCCGGTCGCCGTGCACCTGGTCCTGGCCCATCGCTTGCCTGAGCAGCGGCGCCAGCGGCGCCGCTTCGCCGCGCGGCACGTCCGCGAACAACGAAGGATGGTAGACGCCCACGCCGGCAAAGGTCAAACGCGGCTCGCCTTGCGCCAACACATGCCCATCGTCCGTCAGAACGAAGTCGCCGGCAGGATGGTGCGCGGGGTTGTCCACCAAAAGGAGCCAGGCGCCGCCCCGCGCCACGAGGCGCGCGCCGTCTTGCGCGGCGGCGGGATCCCAGTCGCACCAGATGTCGCCATTGATGACGAGAAACGGGTCGTCGCCCAACAGAGGGAGCGCCTGCGCAATGCCGCCAGCCGTTTCCAGCGCGGTGGCTTCGGCCGAATAGCGGATGCGCACGCCGTGCGCCGCGCCATCACCCAGCGCCCGTTCGATTTCGTGGCCGAGCCAGGCGTGGTTG
>DMTA01000131.1 GCA_003454835.1 Achromobacter sp.
ACCACGCTGGTGCGCGCTTGCTAAGCGGCCGATGCGTCAGGCTGGTGCGTCGCCGGGTGCGCCAGAGGGGTGCATCGGACGGGTGCGTTGATTGCACCCGCAGCCCGGCGCGTCAGTTCATCCGATACGAATGCAGGACCGATCCGCCCGTCTTGCCTTCCTCGAGCGGGGCGTGCGGCACCCAGCCGTCCTGGGTCAGCACCGCATCCAGGCGAACGTCGTGGCTGGCGGGGACATATCCCGCTTCCAGTTCGCCGCAGCTCCAGGCGATGCCGATGGCGGTGAAGGCGTGGCCGCGTTCGCGCAGGGCGGCCAGCGTGCGGTCGTAGTAGCCGCCGCCGTAGCCCAGGCGGTCGCCCTGTTCGGTGTAACCGAGGGTGGGCACCAGGACCACGTCGGGCAGCAGTTCGGGGCCGGCCACGGGCTCCTGGATCCCGTAGGGGCCGGCGCGCAGCTCGGCCTCGGGCGTCCAGGGCAGGAACGCCAGCGGGGCATTGCGCTCGCGCACCACGGGCAGGGCGACGGTCATGCCGGCCTCGGTCCATTGCGTCAGCAGGGGGCGCAGATCGGGCTCGTCGGCCATGGGCCAGAACGCGGCGACGGTCGTGGGGGCCGGATTGCCCGCCTGCACGGCCTGGTCGCGGGCCACGTTCAGCCACGTGAACAGGCGTGCGCGCATGAGCAAGGCGCCACGGCTGCGCTGGTCTTCCGGGAGGTCGGCGCGCAATTTTCGCAATCGCGTGCGCTCCTGGACTGCGGTATCCTCTTGAGTATTTTGCGTAGTCATGCTGTGGCTGTAACCGGGGGGTTTGAAGATGAAGGCAAACATGCTGAAGACGAACTTGCGTAGGCTCAGCATGCGGGTGCGTCGAGAGACAGGCGCCCAGCAGCCCCCACGGTATCAGAAATCCTCGTCGCAAGCCGCCGACGCCCGCTCCGGGCTGTACCGCGGGTTGCACCGCTTTCTCCCGCTGGTGGCGCTGTTCACCGCAGCCTGTGCGCCGGTCGATGCGCAGCAGCGCAGCGCCGCCGTCAATCCTCAGCCTCAGCCCGCCGTGCAGGCGGCTCAGCCGATGATCGCGGTGCCGCCCGTGGCGCTGGCAGGCCTGCCGCCTACTGCCGAAACCCCCGCGCTGGCCGCCGTGGTCGCCGCCCGCGAGGCCATGAGCCGCAAGCAGTGGTCCGTCCTGGGCGTGCTCGTGCCGCAGGCCAAGGGCGATCCCCTGGGCATGTACCCCGAATACTGGTTGCTGCGCTATCAGCTCTGGACGCCGCCCGCCTCGGGCCGGCCCGTCGCGGCCCTGCAGCAGTTCATCAACAGCAATGGCGACGCCTATCTGGCCGACCGCCTGCGTGGCGACTGGCTGCTGGCCGCCGCCCGCAGCGGCGACTTCGAAACGGTGCGCAAGCTGGCGCCCGTGAAGAACAGCAACGCGCAGATCGAATGCGCCATCCTTGACGGCAAGCACATGACCGGCCAGCGCGCCACCGCCGCGCAGGCGATGGCCGTGTTCGCGCCCGGCAGCGCGTGCTGGGCGCTGTACGACCAGCTCGTGGCCGACGGCATTCTCGGCTGGGAGCAGCTCGAACCCCAGTTGCGCGACGCCATCGAGGCCAACAAGACCACCGATGCGCGCAAGTTCGTGCAGTACATGTTCGAGCCGCGCGACGTGAAGACCTACGACCTTCTGATGAAGGATCCGATGAAGTGGCTCACGCGTCAGGACCGCATGCCGGTGGGCCGCAACGAAAAGGAACTGGTCACGATCGCGCTGGCGCGCCTGGCGCGGTCGGATGTCAGCGTCGCCGATTCCTATCTGCGCCGCGAATGGGCCAAGTCGATGTCCAAGCAGAACCTGGCCTGGGTGCGCGGGCAGTACGCGCTGGCCGCCGCGCTGGGCTTGGACAGCCGGGCCAACGACTGGTACCGCGAGGCCGGCCACATCCGCATGACGGAATACAACGCCGCCTGGAAGGTGCGCGCGGCGCTGCGCCAGCCCAAGATCGACTGGAAGTGGGTCATCGAATCCATCGACGAGATGCCGGCTTCGCAGCAGGCCGAGACCGCGTGGGTGTACTGGAAGGCCCGCGGCCAGGCCGCGCAGGGCCAAAAGGAAAAGGCCCAGGCCGCCTTTGCCAGCATCTCCGACCGTTTCGATTTCTACGGACAGCTCGCGGCCGAAGAACTGGGCCGGCGCATCAATGTGCCGCCGCGTCCGGCACCCATCAGCGACCGCGAGATCGCCGAGGCCCGCGCCAATCCCGGCCTGCAGCGCGCCGTGCTGCTGTTCCGCCTGGGCTGGCGTGCAGAGGCCGTGCCGGAATGGAACTTCACCCTGCGCGGCATGAACGACCGCCAGCTCATGGCCGCTGCCGAGCTGGCCCGGGCTGAAAACATCTACGACCGCGTGGTCAACACGTCGGACCGAACTGAGAAAGAATTCGACTTCAGCCAGCGCTTCATCGCGCCGTTCGAGGGCCGCGTCACGGCCAAGGCCAACGCCATCGCGCTGGATCCGGCGTGGGTGTACGGGCTGATCCGCCAGGAATCACGCTTCATCATGGATGCGCGCTCGCACGTGGGCGCATCCGGCCTGATGCAGCTCATGCCCGCCACGGCCAAGTGGGTCGCCGGCAAGATCGGCATGAGCGACTTCACCCCTAGCAGCGTCAACGATTTCGACACCAATACCGAACTGGGCACCAACTATCTGAACATCGTGCTGCGCGATCTGAACGGCTCGCAGATGCTGGCCAGCGCGGGCTACAACGCCGGGCCGGGTCGTCCGCGCAACTGGCGCTCGACGTTCACGCATCCGGTCGAAGGCGCCATCTTTGCCGAGACCATCCCGTTCACCGAAACGCGCACGTACGTCAAGAACGTGATGTCCAACGCCACGTACTACGCGGCGATGTTCACCGGCCAGCCGCAATCGCTGAAGGAACGCCTGGGCAGCATCGTGCCCGCGGGCACCGAAACCGCCGCGGCGCAATGACGCGCGATCCGGCCACCGAGGGCCTGCGCGCCTATATCGTCGGCGGCGCCGTGCGCGATGCGCTGCTGGGCCTGTCCCCTGGCGATCACGATTGGGTCGTCGTGGGGGCCACGCCCGAGGACATGACGCGGCGCGGCTTCATTCCGGTCGGGGGCGATTTCCCTGTCTTTCTGCATCCGCGCACGAAAGAGGAATATGCGCTGGCGCGCACCGAACGCAAATCGGGGCGCGGTTACAAGGGCTTCACCTTTTATACGGGCACCGACGTCACGCTGGAAGAAGACCTGCGCCGCCGCGATCTCACGGTCAACGCGATTGCGCAGGACGAAGACGGCAAGCTCGTGGACCCGCTGAACGGCGCGGACGACCTGCGCGAGCGTGTCTTTCGGCACGTGGGCGAGGCGTTCGAGGAAGATCCCGTGCGCATCCTGCGTCTGGGCCGCTTTGCCGCGCGTTTTGGCGATTTCAGCGTGGCGCCGGAAACGATGGAACTTTGCCGCCGCATGGTGGCGGCCGGCGAGGCCGATGCGCTGGTGGCCGAGCGCGTCTGGAAGGAATTGTCGCGCGGGCTGATGGCGAAAACGCCCTCGCGCATGCTGGGCGTGCTTGCCGAGTCCGGCGCGCTGGCGCGCGTGATGCCTGAATTGCAGGGCGTGGACGAGGTCGCACCGCAGGTGGACCGCG
>DMTA01000286.1 GCA_003454835.1 Achromobacter sp.
GACTGCCGCCGCAGGCGTGGCTTCGCAACTGGCGCGTGGCGCGCGCGCGGGTGCTGCTGCGCGGCGGCCTGCCGTTGGCGGATGCGGCGCAGGCTGTTGGCTTTGCCGACCAGGCGCATCTCACGCGGGTGTTCAAGCAGGTCTACGGCAGTCCGCCGGGCGTGCTGCTCAAGGCCGGCGCGGGCGCATCCCAGACGTTGTGACTGCGGGGAGTCTCCAGCCGGTAGTCCGAGTATTTACGTGTGAAGAATTCCGCGCCCAACGCATGCGCCGCGGCCAGAGGCTGCCGGGGATCTAGCGCAATCTCGCCGCGCCGGTTGCCGGCGCCATGCACAAAGCCTACTAAGTCGGAATGCGTATAGCGCGCAAATTCCTGCACCTGATGCACGATGCCGAGCGCCGCGCCCGGATAGGTTTCTTCCGAGGCCACCGCCAGCGCCAGCCGCTTGCCCGCCATGCCGGCCTTGACGCGTTCGGGCTCCGGCCCGGATCCCGCGTAATGGCTGAATGACCGGTCGAAGAACGCCTTGGTCTGCGCCGACATGCCGTACCAATAGATGGGCGTGCAGAACAGCACGCCATCGGCGGGCAGGAAGTGTTCAAGGAATAGTTCGGCGTAACGGTCGGCGGATGGCTTGGCGTGCCGCAGATCGGGCAGCATGCCTTGGATGTAGTCGTCCAGGAAATGCACCGACGCCAACGTGCCGGCCGTTTCCGCGCCCTGGCGGGCGGATGCGGCCAGCGCCGCGCTATTGCCATCGCGGCGGGGACTGCCGACCAGGATCAGCAAACGTTTAGTGTGTTGAGTTGAATTCATGCAGGGCTCCTATCAAAGATAACGATCTGAAGCCGAATAATGGTGTTGGATGGTCGGCGCGACAACTGACCATTCCTTCACTAAGATGAATGCAATTCATCTTTGGACCGCCGCCATGTTTGCCACGCTTCCCGTCACCGCGCTGCGCACGTTCGAGGCTGCGGCCCGGCTGCGCAGTTTCAAGCTGGCCGCGGCCGAGTTGTCGGTCACGCCCACCGCGGTGTCGCATCAGGTCAAGGCGCTGGAGCGGCATGTGGGCTGCGCGCTGTTCGACCGCGTGCCGCGCGGCGTGCGGCTGACCGACAAGGGGGCGCGCCTGTTTGCGGGCGTGCATGGCGCGCTGCTGGACGTGGCGCAGACGTTGGACGCCTTGCGGCCCGCGCCCGAGTCCGGCGCGCTGACGGTGTCCACGACGCATTCCTTCGCCGCCTTGTGGCTGGGNNAACGCCGCGAATCCGCAGTACCAGTTGCGCCTGGACACGTCGCCCGACCCCGTGGACCTGTTGCAGGACGCCAGCGTGGACGTCGCCATCCGCTACAGCCGCCGGCGCTATCCCGGCTTGCATGCAGCCAGCACGCTGCCCGAGTGGTTCGGCGTGTACGGAGCGCCGGCGCAGATCGCGCATACCGGCCGCCGCGCGCCCGCGCTGGTGACGGTGCGCTGGCGCGATTCGGAGCTTTATGACGAAGGCTGGCAGGCGTGGTGCGAAGCTGCCGGCTTGCCCGCATGGCGGCGGCCTGCGGCGGAACACGCCTACACCGAGGAACACTACGCGCTGCAGGCCGCAATTGCGGGGCAGGGGCTGGTGCTGGCGAGTTCGGTGATGGTGTCGGACAGCGTGGCCGCGGGGACGCTGGTTCCCTACCGGCCGGAGATACGCGTCGCGGGTTCGGCCTACACGGCGCTGTGCGCGCCGGGGCGCGAACGCCACCCGCCGGTCAAGGCTTTCCTGTCGTGGCTGCGCAGCGAGTTTCGGGCCTAGGCCGTACGCGCGCGCATTCGCACTCGACGCCTGGCCTCAGGCTTGCGCCACCTTGCGCACGACCGTATCACCCGGACTCAGCAGGCGGCCGTCCTGCGCGCGGATCTCCATCCGCTGCACCGGCTGCCCGCGCTGGCGGTCGATCAGCATCGAGTGCGCTTCGTCCGGGCCGTAATAGTGGTCCTCGCCCCATTGGCGCAGTCCGACGATCACCGGAAACAGCGCCTCGCCTTTTTCCGTCAGCACGTATTCCTGATAGGCGCTGCCGTCCGACGCCGGCGCCACGGCAAGAATGCCGTGTGCGACCAGCGTGCGCAGCCGGTCGCTCAGGATGTTTTTCGCCATGCCCAGGTTCTTCTGGAATTCGCCAAACCGCCGCAGGCCGTCGAATGCATCCCGCACGATAAGCAGCGACCACCAATCGCCGATGGCGTCGAGCGAGCGCGCGACCGGGCAGGCGGCGCCTTCAAGGCTGGTGCGTTTGACCATGCGGGTTCCTCTCGATTCTTCAGGGTTAAATCGGTTGCATTATAAAACTATGTGAACTAGCATTCTGGTTTCGTAATAAAACCAGATAGATCATGAACCCGACCAGCCGATCCGAGCCGCCCGAGGGCGACGCGACCCCGCCGATGCCCTCCGCGCTGGTCTTCCTGCTGGCAGCGGCGTGCGCGCTCAGCGTCGCCAACGTGTATTACGCGCAGCCGTTGCTCGACGCCATTGGCCGCGAATTTCATCTGAACCAGGCGGCCGTGGGCGTCGTCGTCACCGCCACGCAACTGGGCTGCGCGCTGGCGTTGTTCTTCGTGGTGCCGCTGGGCGACCTGCTGGATCGGCGGCGGCTGATGCTGGGGCAGTTGGGACTCTTGGTGCTGGCCCTGGCGGCGGTGGCGGCAGCAGCCAATTCGCCTTGGCTTTTGGCCGGCATGGTGGCGTTGGGATTGCTTGGCACGGCGATGACCCAGGGCCTGCTGGCGCTGTCCGCGGCGCTGGCGGCGCCTGCGGAGC